>JBKJZQ010000097.1:0-11275 GCA_046715095.1 Actinomycetota bacterium
TGCCGCCTGATCCGCAGACCACGACCCGCCCTCTCACGCCCGGGCCGCCGTCGACCTCGAAGGTCGCTTCGCCGGATGCGAGGCGCTTCGTGGCCTGCTCGATCAGTTCCTCCCGGGCGTGCCGTCCGGCGTGGAGAACCTTCGGGTCGTGCCCACCTCTGAGATCCCAGACGACGGCGGAACGACCCTCGCCGTTCATCGGCTCCAGGCCTCCGGCGACCGCGGCGAGCTCGCGAGCCAAATCACCCGTGCTCATCGTTCCCCCATCGCGACGGGCGTGCGGCTCAGGGGGGCGTGCACTGACCCGCTCATCCGTTCACTTCGAGGGGCACGATCTCGAAACGATCCACGTCGATCAGGCCCCTGTCGGTGATCTTCAGGCTGGGGATGACCGACAGCGCGAGGAACGACAGCGTCATGAACGGCGACGGGCTCTCTACCCCCATGGTCGCGAGGTGTTCGTGCAGCCGGTCGAGCCGCTCGACCACTTCGGCAACCGGAAGGTCGGCGAGGAGACCCGCGACCGGCAGCGGCAGCTCCTCGAGAACCTTTCCCCCGGCGACGGCGACGATTCCACCGCCGAGCTCCTCGAGCCGCGCTACGGCTGTGGCCATATCCTCATCCGAGACCCCGACCACCACGATGTTGTGGGCGTCGTG
Organism: Actinomycetota bacterium; assembly: GCA_046715095.1. Classification (GTDB taxonomy): domain Bacteria; phylum Actinomycetota; class CADDZG01; order CADDZG01; family WHSQ01; genus WHTI01. The sequence goes on from JBKJZQ010000097.1 coordinate 660, forward strand.
CGCCACGGTCGAGGCGAACGCTCCGCGCCGCAGGCCGAAACCGGTTACGAACCCCTTGCCGATCCGGCCGGTCGCGTGATGGCGTTCGATCACCGCGATCTTGGCGAGATCCCGATCCGGAGCGGAGACAGCGACGCCGCCAACGATGGCCGCATCGACGTGCACCTCGTTCGTGAGCAGCTGACCCGGGACGATCTCTATGACGCGGATCTGCCCGCCGTCACAGGGGACCGCCAGGCCGGCGGGCTCGACCGGCGCGTTGCGTACGGAGCGCCGGACCCACAGAGGGACGTCCCGGTCCTCGACCCCGGTGGTCTCGCCACCGGTGACCACGAGGCGCCCTTCCTTCCACACCTTTTCGGGACGGAACGACGTGAGGTCGCCGAGGAGCACCATGTCGGCCTTGTACCCCGGCCCGATCACCCCGGCGTCCGTGAGGCCGTGATAGCGAGCGGCGTTGAGCGATGCCATCAGGAGCGCATCTTCGGGGGCCAGGCCGTGCGCCACGGACGCGCGGCACATCTGGTTGATAGAGCCCTCGCGGTAGAGGAAGTCCGGCTCGCGGTCGTCGGTGCAGAACGCACAGTTGTCGGGTCCGAACTCCTTGACCAACGGGAGGAGGTCGAGGAGGTTGCGGGCGTTCGAGGCCTCGCGCAGCAGCACCCACATCCCCCGGCGCCTCTTCTCCAGCGCCTCTTCGTAGGTCGTCGCCTCGTGGTCGGAGCGGATGCCGGCGGCTATGTACGCATCGAGCGCGTGACCGACGATCCCGGGCGCGTGACCGTCGACGTGGGTTGCGCTCGCGATCTCGAGCTTGGCGAGTTCGCCGTCGGAACCCGATATGACCCCGGGGAAGTTCATCATCTCGGCGATCCCGAGCGCATGTTTCCGGTTGAGGATCGATTCGAGGTCGCCGACCGTGAACGGCCGGCGCGGCGACTCGAACACGGACGCCGGAACACACGACGACGCCATGACCCAGACGTCGAGGGGAAGGCCTTCACAGACATCGAGGAGCCAGTGGATCCCGTCGGTGCCGAGCACGTTGGCGATCTCGTGCGGATCGCACACGATCGAGGTCGTACCGTGTTTCAAGAGCACGCGGGCGAACTCGTCGACCATCAGCTTTGAGGATTCGATATGGACGTGAGCGTCGATGAACCCGGGTACGAGATACATCCCGGACGCGTCGAGTGTCTCGAACTCGCCGACCTTTGCCGGAGGATCGCCGAACCCCGCGACCCGTCCCTCGGCCACGGTCACGGTTTCGTCGAGCCACTCCCTCGTGAACGATGAGAACACCTTGGCCCCGGTGATCACGAGGTCGGGGGCCTCGTCCCCACGCGCTACGGCGATGAGCCTCCGGCGATCCATCACTCGCCCCCGGAGGAGATGGCGTCGAGGAAGTCGTCGGGCCGCACGGGGATCCGAGCGAGCGGTTTGCCGCTCGCGTCGCGCAGCGCGGCGACGATCGCCGGGGTGGAGGAGATCGTCGGAGGTTCCCCGACGCCCTTGACCCCGTACTCCGAATCGGGGTCGCCCAGCTCCATGATGTCGATCTGCATCGGCGGCATGTCGAGGATCGTCGGGATCAGATAGTCGGTGAACGACGGATTCATGATCACCCCGTCCTTGACCAGGATCTCCTCCATCACGGCGAGGCCCAGCCCCTGGGCCGAACCCCCCTCGATCTGTCCCTCCACCGCCTGCGGGTTGATCGCCTTCCCGACGTCCTGCGCGGTGGCGAGCTCGACGACCTTCACGAGACCCAGTTCGAGATCGACGTCGCACACCGCGCGGTGTGCGGAGAACGCGAATGCGACGTGAGCGTCGCCCTGACCGGTTTCGGGGTCGAGCGGAGAGGTCTTCCGGTGGTGGTACTCGTAGGTCTCCTCGAACGAACCGTCACCGATCACCTCGGCGAGGTCTAAGGTCACCCCGAGTGAGTCCGAGACGATCTTTCCCCCGTTCAGTGAGAGGTCGCCGGGGTCGTCGGTCAGCGTGCCTACGACCTTCTGAAGGACGCGAGTCTGGACCGCGATGCACGCCCTGCGTACGGCCCCTCCGGTCATCCACGTCTGGCGCGACGCCGAGGTCGAGCCGGCCGAGCCCACCTGCGTATCGGCCGGCAGCACCACGACCTGATCGACGCCGAGCTCCGTGCGCACGATCTGCATCTGGACGGTCACGATGCCCTGGCCGACCTCGGCCGCGGCGGTGTGGACCTCGACGATCGGCTCGCCTCCCGAGACCCAGAGCTTCACGCGGGCGGTCGAGTAGTCGTCGAACCCCTCGGAGTACGCGATGTTCTTGAACCCGACCCCGTACCCGATACCGCGGCGCACCCCTTCGCCGTGGGTCGTGTTGGAGACACCGCCGGGATAGCGCGTGAGATCGAGGGGGCCGGCGGGCGTGTCGGGGGGCATGGGCATCGCCCGGACCGACTCGAGGAGCTCTCTGACCGGTGCCGGACCCTCTACCTTCTGGCCGGTGGGAAGTCTTGATCCGGTCGTCATCGCGTTCCGGATCCTGAGGTCGACCGGATCCATGCCGAGCGCACCGGCGAGCTTGTCCATCTGGGACTCGTACGCGAAGCACACCTGAACGGAGCCGAACCCGCGCATCGCGCCACACGGTGGGTTGTTGGTGTAGACGACGTATCCGTCGATCGTCGTGTTGGGAACGTTGTAGGGGCCGGCCGCGAAACATGAGGCATTGCTCACGACCGCGGTGGAGGACGACGCGTAGGCGCCGCCGTCGAGCACGATCCTCGCTTTGACGTAAACGAGGTCGCCGGCCCTCGTCGCACCGTGCTCGTAGTGCATGCGCGCAGGATGTCTGTGAACGTGCCCGTAGAAGGACTCTTCGCGGGAGTACATCATTTTGACGGGGCGGTTCGTGTGGAGGGCCAGCATGCAGCAATGGATCTGCATCGACAGGTCCTCTCGGGCGCCGAACGCTCCGCCGACCCCCGCCAGCGTGATGCGGACGCGGTCCTCGGTGAGGCCGAGCGAGCCGGCGAGTTGCCCGAGATCGACGTGCATCCACTGGGTCGCGACGTAGAGGTCGACGCCGCCCTCGCCATCGGGGACCGCAAGGCCGGATTCCGGACCGAGGAACGCCTGGTCCTGCATCCGGGTGGCGTAGTCGCCGGTCACCACGACGTCCGCGGTTGCGTCCTGATCGCCCGAGCGGATCGGTACGTGCCGGATCAGATTCCCTTCGGGGTGGAGGATGTCCGTTCCTGCCTCGAGTGCGGCTTCGGGGTCGGTGATCGGGTCGAGTTCCTCGTACACGATGGTGACTCGGTCGGCTGCGCGGCGGGCGGTCTCGGGATGCTCGGCCGCGATGATGACGACCGCCTCACCCTCGTAGCGGATCTGATCCCAGGCGAGGACCGGTTGATCCGGGAACTCGAGCCCGTAGGTCTTGTGTCCCGGAACGTCCTCGTGGGTGAGCACGGCCCATACGCCGGGAATCGCGAGAGCCTTCGAGATGTCGATCGAGACGATGCGGGCACGGGGATGCGGGCTCCGGACCGTTGCACCCCAGAGCATCCCCTCCGCCCACAGGTCGGACGAGTAAGCGAAGTCGCCGGTGACCTTCGGTACCCCGTCCGGTCGCCGCGCGCTGCTCCCGACGCCGTCCTTCGACAGCTCCTCCATGCCCGGGATCCCTTGTGGCCCCTCCGTGCCGGGGGGCCGGGTCTTCGGCGGTGCCGTCGTGGGGGTGCTCATGCATAAGCCTCCGCGAGCCTGGTTGCCTGCTTCTCGAGCGCCGTTCCGATCGCCCTTCGGTCCGCGGTCCGCATCTCTCCCGCCGCAACCACCACCCGGCCGTTCACGAGCACGTGGTGGGCGGGACGGGGGGTGCCGTGGACCAGCGCGGCAACTTTGTCTTCGATGCCGGCGTCCTCGAACCCATCCATCTTCCACAGAACGACATCGGCGAGCTTCCCGGGTTCGAGGGAACCGATCTCATGTTCCCGTCCGAGGCAGCGAGCGCCTCCCATGGTCGCCATACGGAGGGCATCGCGCGCGGTCAGCGCGGCGGGACCACCGCGAAGACGAGCGAGATGGAGGGCGGCGCGCAGCTCGGAGGAGAGGTGTCCGCCCTCGTTCGACGCGGCGCCGTCGACCCCGAGGCCGACGGGCGCACCGGCAGCGATGAGATCCACGACCCTCGCGATGCCTGCTCCGAGCCTGCCGTTCGACGTCGGGCAGTGGGCCGCCCCCGTTCCGGTCGCACCGAACCGGGCGACGTCGGCGTCGGAGAGGTGGATGCAATGCGCGAGCCAGACGTCGTCGCCGAGCCATCCGAGCGAATCCAGATAGTCGGCGGGGCGAGCGCCGAACCTTTCGACGCAGAAGCGTTCCTCGTCGTCGGTCTCGGCGAGATGAGTGTGCATGCGGACGCCCTTACGTCTGGCGAGCGCCGCCGCTTCCCTCATCAGATCACCGGTGGCGGAGAACGGAGAGCACGGCGCGACCGCGATGCGAAGCATCGAGTCGAAAGAGTCGTCGTGGTGCCGGTCGATGGCGGCTTCGGTCTCTGCCAGGACGCGATCGAGGTCCTCGACCACCGAGTCGGGAGGAAGCCCGCCGTCCTTGACGCCGAGGTCCATCGAACCCCTGCAGGGATGGAAGCGGATACCAAGGTCGGCGGCCGCGGCGATCTCGATCCCCAGCAGGTCGCCGGCCCCGTGGGGGAAGACGTAGTGATGGTCGGTCGACGTCGTGCAGCCGGACACGAGCAGAGCTGCGATCCCGGCGCGCGCGGCGGCGTCTTGCATGTCGTCGTCGATCAACGCCCAGCGCGGGTAGAGCTCCGTGAGCCATTCGAACAACGTGGCCTCCTGGGCCAGCCCACGCGTAAGCCACTGGTAGAGATGGTGGTGGGTGTTGATGAGTCCCGGAGTGGCGAAGAGGCCGTCGCAATCGGTCACCGCCGCGGTGGGGTTGTCGGGTGCCGTTCCGGGAGCGACCGAAACGATCCGGGTGCCTTCGATCACGATGTGTCCACTCACGTGTTCGGTGCCACCGTCGTCCATCGTCGCGATCGCACATCCGTCGAGGATCGTCGTCTCGGTCATGTCGAGCCACCTGCCATCTTCCGTCCGGCGAGGTTGACCGCATCGATGATCTTCTCGTAGCCGGTACAGCGGCAGAGGTTCCCGGCGAGGGCCTCACGGATCTCAGAGTCACTCGGGTCGAGCCTGCGGGAGAGGAGCTCGTGCGCGGCAACGATCAACCCGGGGGTGCAGAAACCACATTGGACCGCTCCGGCTTCGAGGAACGCTTCCTGCACCGGATGGAGCTCGTCGCTGCCGCCCAGCCCCTCGACGGTGACGACCTCGCGATCCTCGGCTTGGGCCGCGAGCACCAGGCACGCGCACACCAGTTGTCCATCCATGTAGATCGAACAAGACCCACATTCCCCCTGCTCGCAAGCGTTCTTGCTTCCGGGCATCCCGAGGCGCTCACGTAGCACGTAGAGAAGACTCTCGCCCTCCCAGACGTCGTCGACCTCGTGCGGTTGGCCGTTGATATGGAGGTTGAGCCTCACGATCTCGGCCCATTCCATTCTGCCGGTACGCCGAGGCGACCGGCTTCGTCCCACGTCCAGTTGAGCGTGCGCTTCGCCATGACCCGGAGCGCGTGCCTGCGGTACGCAGCGGTGCCGCGGACGTCGTCGATCGGCGTTGCTACCCCGGCGACCAACTCGCCGAACCTCTCGGCGACGTTGGCCGGTACCGGAGCGCGCCCGGCCCAATCGAGTTCTGCCGCGATGAACTCCTCGGCGTCGTGAGCCCTGAGCGGCCGGGGAGACGATGATCCGAGGGCGGTTCCCACCGTGCGGCCTTCGAGGTCGAGAGCGATCGCGAACGTCGCCACGGCGATCACCATGGCGTTCCTCGTCCCGATCTTCGAGAACTGCTGCGGCCCTTTGGCGACCGGCACGTGGACCGCGACGATCAGTTCGTCGCCGGCGAGGGCGTTCTTCTTCACGCCGGTGATGAAATCGGCGACCGGCATCAAGCGGGCTCCGCTCGTTGCTGCCACCTCGACCTCTGCCCCCACCGCCACCAGCGGGGGCACCCCGTCGCCCGCGGGGGAGGCGGTGCCGAGGTTCCCTCCCAGGGTCCCGCGGTTCCGGATCTGAGGAGAGCCGACGGTACGAGACGCAATCGCCAGACCCGGCAGCTCTCCGGCCAGTTCGGCGATCAACCGTGAGTAGGACACCCCGGAGCCGATCCGGATCGTTCCGTTCGAGCGCGACCATTCCTGCAGCTCGGTACAGGCGGTCAGGTCGATGAGGACCTTCGGGCGGGCCTTGTCGAAGTTGATCTCGACCATCAGGTCCGTGCCGCCGGCGATCGGTATCCCACCGGGGTGGGCTGCCCTGATCTCGAGGGCTTCGGCCAAGCTCGCCGGACGGAAGAACTCCACGGCTACGCGCCCTCGGCGCGCACGGCGCGCCCGACGATGTGCGTCCCGGCCTTGCCCTCGAGGGCCTCGGCGAGTTTCTCCGCGCTCGTGATGACCGCTTGCCGCCCACCGCGCTCGACGAATCCCACGACCGCGTCGATCTTCGGCCCCATCGAGCCCGCGGGAAACTGCCCCTCGGACGCGTAGCGTCGTAGGTCTTCGATGTCCACCTCATCCAGCGCGACCTCGTCGTCGGTGCCGTAGTTCAGAGCCACGTTGTCGACTCCGGTCAGGATGGCGAGCGTTTGAGCTCCGATGTGGGTTGCGAGCAGCGACGTCGCGAGGTCCTTGTCGATCACGGCCTCGACGCCGCTCAGAGAACCGCCCTCGGCTGCGACGACAGGCACGCCACCTCCACCGCAGGCGATCACGATCACGCCCTCGTCGAGCAGCTCCCGGATGACATCCTCTTCGATGATCTCGCTCGGGATCGGGGAGGGTACGACGCGTCGCCACCCGCCCTTCTGCTCGGTCATGACCCAGCCATGTTGCTCGAGCTTTTCGATCTCCTCTGCCGGATAGAAGCGACCGATGGGTTTCGTCGGGTTCTGGAACGCGGGATCTTCGTCGTCGACGAGCACCTGGGTGACGATGGTCGCGACCGGCAACCGGATCCCCGACTCCCATAGCGCGTTGGAGAAGCACTGCTGGATCATGTAGCCCATCGCTCCCTGGGTGTCGGCGACCGCGGAATCGATCGGGAGACGAGGGAGCAGGCCGGCTTCGGCCGCGACGTCGGACCGCAACAGGATGCTTCCGACCTGGGGTCCGTTGCCGTGGGTCAGAACGATCCGGTAGGCCCCGGTGGCAACGATCGGCAGGAGGGTTTCGACCGTTTCCCGGGTGCGTTCGAACTGGGACTCGACCGACGGTCCGTCCTCGGGCCGGGTGATCGCGTTCCCCCCGAGGGCGACGACCAGGATCGGTTTCTGGGCCCAGACCCCGTTGTTGCGGCTCACCCGTTGACCCTCATTGGATGCATCGTACGGGCCCGAAGCCGGGGTTTTCAACAGTTTGTTGACTCGGGCGCGCTGGGCGAGACTTGTCCCATGATGAGCGAGTCAGAGGTCACCCCCTTGCGCCGCACGCCCGTCGCCACCCGGCCAGCATGAGCACGCTGATCAGCGGGGGAGAGGTCGTCACCGCAGGCGGGCGTCGCCGAGCGGACATCCTGCTCGAGCACCGGACGATCTCGATGATCGGCGATCTGGCCGGCATCCCGGCGGACAGTGTGGTCGACGCCGCCGGGTGCTACGTCATCCCGGGGGCGGTCGACGTCCACACGCACCTCGACATGGACGTCGGCGTCACGGTCTCGGCGGACGATTTCGCCTCCGGAACGACTGCGGCCGCCTGCGGGGGTACGACGACAGTGGTGGATTTCGCCGCCGCGTACCGCGGGGAGTCGGTCGCGGAAGGCCTCGCCAACTGGCATGCGAAAGCCGACGGCAAAGCGCTGATCGACTACGCGTTCCACATGTCGGTCACGGAACTCACCCGCCCGGCGGACGACATCGTCGCCGAGATGGGGGCCGCAGGGATCACCTCGTTCAAGCTCTACATGACCTATCCCGACCGGCTCATGGTTTCCGACGACGTCATCAGAGAGATGATGGTTGCGGCAGAGAAGCAAGGGTCGCTGATCTGCCTCCACTGCGAGGATGACGCCACGGTCGCGAGCCTCAGGAGCGAAGCCCTCGCTGCCGGGCACGTGGAGCCGAGATGGCATGCGTGGTCGCGGCCCCCGGACGCGGAGGCGCGAGCGGTCGAGCGCGCGGTTCGCATGGTCGAAGAAACCGGGGCCGCGGTCTACATCGTTCACCTCTCCTCGGCGCCGGCTCTCGAGCAGGTTCGCAAGGCTCGGGAGCGCGGCCTGCCGGTGTTCGCGGAGACCTGCCCCCAGTACCTCTATCTATCGTCCGACCGGTACGAAGAGGTCCCCGAGATCGCGGCGCGCTATATCTGCTCCCCTCCGCTGCGGGACGGATGGCATCAAGAGGAGCTGTGGGAGGGACTCGAGAGTGGGTACCTCCAGGTCGTCTCGACCGACCACTGTCCGTTCGAGCAGTCGTCCAAGAACGCCGGTTTGTTGGGGGACGGGTGGATCGATTTCACGCAGATCCCGGGCGGACTTCCCGGTGTCGAGGCGAGGCTGTCGCTGATCCATCAGCGGGCGGCCTGTGGCGAGATGTCCCTCGAGCGCTGGGTCGACCTCTGCTGCACCACCCCTGCGCGCATCTTCGGCCTCTACCCGAGGAAAGGTCGCCTCGAGGAGGGAGCGGACGCCGATGTCGTCGTGTTCGATCCCAAGGCAGAGCGACCGTTGGTTCCGGAGCGGCTGCATTCGAACGTCGACTACAGCGTTTACGAAGACATCGTCGTGAAAGGCTGGCCGCGACTCGTGTACTCGCGCGGCGAACTGGTGGCGAAGGACGGCCGTCCGCTCGGCGAGCCGGGACGAGGACATTACGTAGAACGAGGACCGTCAGGCAGAATCTCGGCGGAGACGGGAGCCGGTGGATGAGCCGCTACTTCTTCAACCAGCAAGTTACTGCCCTGGACCCCCCCGGCGGCGATCCGCTCTCCTTCCACCGCAAGCTTCCCGGATACGAGGCGTCCCCGATGGTCATCGCGCGAGGGTTCGCAGCACAACTGGGCCTCGGTGAGGTGTGGGTGAAGAACGAATCCAGTCGCCTCGGTTTGCCGTCGTTCAAGATCCTTGGGGCTTCGTGGGGGATCTTCCGTGCCCTCGACGAGAGGGTGAGTGGCTTCGGCGAGTGGGCCACCCTCGACGACCTCAGGCAGAAACTGGGCGGCCGCTACAGTCTGGCGGCGGCCACCGACGGTAACCACGGACGGGCGGTCGCGCGCATGGCCAAGCTGCTCGGCCTTGCCGCGAGCATCTACGTACCGGCCGGGACCGCCGATGCGCGGATCGAGGGGATCCGCTCCGAGGGAGCGTCGTGCGAGGTCGTCGATGGCACCTACGAAGATGCCGTGGCTCGTTCGGCCGAGGCTGCGAGCACGGAGTGCCTCGTCATCTCCGACACATCTTGGGAGGGTTACCAGGACGTGCCCCGGTGGGTGATCGAGGGCTATTCGACGATCTTCAAGGAGCTGGACGAGCAGCTTCCAGTGGCCCCCGACATCGTCTTCATCCAGATGGGGGTCGGGGCACTTGCCGCGGCGGCCGCACGTCACTACAAGGCTCGCCCGGACGGTACGCGGATGATCGGCGTCGAGCCCGAGAGTGCCGCCTGCATCCTCGCCTCGATGGAAGCAGGAGAGATCGTCACCGTCCCCGGCCCCCACGATTCGATTATGGCCGGGTTGAACTGCGGGACCCCTTCGGTCGTCGCGTGGCCGTACGTGTCCCACGGCTACGACGTGTACATGTCGGTCGCCGACGACCTAGCCGAACAGGGCATGAGGATCCTGGCCGATGAGGGGATCGTGGCGGGGGAGACCGGCGCCGCTGGGGTGGCCGGCCTCCTCGAGGTCTGCGCCGGAGAGCTGAAGGACCGCCTCGGTCTCAACTCGGGCTCCAAGGTGCTGTTGCTGAATACTGAAGGAGCGACCGATCCCGCCGCCTACGAGCGGATAGTGGGCCGCCCGCCTTAGCTGCGGTCACTGCGGTCGACGCCACGCCGCGACCACGATGAGCTGAGAGGCGTTAGGCGTACCCGCCCATGGTGAGGGCCATGATCCCCTTACCGGTGTGGAGGCGGTTCTCGGCCTCCTGGAACACGACCGACTGGTCGCCGTCGATGACCTCGTCGGTGACCTCGTTGCCTCGGTCCGCGGGCAGACAGTGCATGTAGATCGCGTCGCCGGCGGCGATCTTCATGCGCCGGGAGTCGCAGATCCAGTCCTTGTAGCGGGCGTTGAGGGCAAGCGCGGCCTGCTCGTTGCCGAAGAGGTGCTCGGCGCCCCACGACTTCGGGTACACGACCTGGGCGCCCTCGAAGCCGGCGTCCATGTCCTCGACCTCGACGATGCTCCCGCCGCCTTCGGCGGCGAGCTCTTGCGCATGATCCATGACCGTGGGCATCAGGCGGAACTCCGGGGGCCGGGCGATCGTGAGCTCGGCACCGAAGCGGGGGAGCAGCAGCGCGAGTCCCTGCGGGA
>JBKJZQ010000098.1:0-17588 GCA_046715095.1 Actinomycetota bacterium
CTTTGAGCTTCTTGCCCTCCTCATCGATCTCACGGTAAGTCAAGCGCGTGCCGGGCACCAGCGGGAAGTAGGGGTTGTCGATCTCGGTCGTGAAGTCGGCGGGGTCGAGATCGACGGGGTCATCACCTTGTGGAAGTTCGGACAACCCGGCCGCCTCCGCCGACGGCGACGGGTCACCGGATGCGCTCCGACCACTGTCGGTGCAGGCGACCAGTCCAAGTGTGAGCGCGAGGCCCAAGTCCACACCGAGCGCGGTACGATCGGTGGCTCCTATCAACTTGCCCTTCAACATGGTGTGCTCCCATTCCGGCTAGAGGAACTGATCTCACCCAGAATGGTTACCCCTACATGCTGAAGCTTTGCTGAACGTATGCGGTGCTACCTCTTTCGCGCCTTCCACACCTCTTCACACGGCCACCGGCGCGCCCATTCGAGGGTGACGAACGGATACCTGGTAGTGGCGCCTTCGGCAGGACGCAACTCGATCATGTCCTCGACCTCGAAATCGTTGGCTCGGAGCAGTCTGATCCAGTCTCCGTAGCCGATGTGGAACTCGACCGAGTCGTCGTCGGGCCACTCGAATCGGTGCATGCCGAAGTAGTCGCGCAGCAAGGCCGACTCGGCGGGGATGCCGTCCTCGTCCGGAACGCAGAGCATGAGGAGGGTCCCGTTGACCAGGAAGATCAACTCGCCACCCGGTCGCAGCAGACGTGCGGCCTCCGGGATCCAGCGGTACGGATCGCTCCAGATGCTTGCCCCGTACTCGGAGATCGCGATGTCGAACGAAGCGTCGGCGAGCGGAACCGCTTCGGCGGGCGCCTGGATCAGAGGAAAGCGACGGTCGAACTCCTTCTGGAACCGGTGGGCTCGGGAGAGTTGAGCCCAGGTCGGATCGATGCCGACCGGTCTCGCTCCCCTCTTGTGAAGCCACGCCGAGACGTAGCCGGTCCCGCATCCGAGCTCGATCACATCCTTGCCCGACACCTCCGGCAGCAATCTCGCCTCGGCTTCGGGGATGAGCCAGATCCCCCACGAGGGGTCGTCCTCGGTCCAGTCGCGACGGCCGGAGGCCTCGAACTCCTCGGAATCCTTGGCCCACGACGCCTGATTCCGTGCGATGTAGTCGGGGAACTGTGCGTCGAAGCCGGTCACGCAGGATCCTTGCTGAGCCCCTCGACAAGCTCGGCACCGGGGAGCCCGGCGAGTGCCGCGGGGGGAACGTAGAGCTTGAGCGAGCGGCTGCCCCCGCCCACGATGACCCTGGGCAGCGACGCCACCGGCGCGTCGATCCAGATCGGCAGGTCGGCCGGGAGGCCGAACGGCGTTACCCCGTCGGGAAGCATGCCGGTCAGCCCTACCGTGGTTTCGGCCGCCGCGAACGACGCCTTTCGTGTTCCGAGTTTGCGGCGGATCGTGCCGTTGACATCGAGCCGGCGCGTGGCCTGGACCAGGCACGCTGCATAGACCGGCGGATCCGACTTCCCGATCACCACGATGCAGTTGACCGACACCTCTGCCGAGTAGCCGTACTTGGCGCAGAACTCGGCCGTCGCCGCGTACTGGGGATCGATCCGCACGATGTCATGGTCAGGGGAGACGCGTGCGACTGCGTCGAGCACCTTCTGTTCTATCGCTTTCTGTTCACCGGTCATCCCCGGACGTTATCCGAAGCGGATGGCCCTCTGTCGTGCTAGGCGGAGAGCTTCTCGGTCAGAACGTCCTCGAGCATCGACAACGCACGCCGGTGGATCTGGCAGACCCGTGACTCGGTGACTCCGAGCAACTGCCCGATCTCCTTCAAAGGCTTCTTCAGGTAGTAGTGCTGCGAGATCACCATGCGCTCGCGCTCGGGAAGATGGACGAGCGCCTTGACGACTTCGGAGTGGTCGGACGCGAGGTCGCTGAGGGCGTCGGGTCCTTCCTCGAGGCGGTCGGTGAGGGTCTCGTCGAGCCTGGCACCGCCCGTGGTCATCGCCGACTGGAAGTCCACGGGAACGATCTTCTCGATAACCCGGCTGGCCCTCTTCTCGGCTCCTCTGGGAAAGTAGCTGAGGGTCCGCAGACCATCACCCATCGCTCCGTTGATCCGTCGGGAGCCATAGGTCTCGAACTTCACCCCAACGGCCGGGTCGAAGCGATCGATCGCATCCATGAGCCCGATCGACGCGTACCCATAGAGGTCGGGGCGGTTGGACGGCTCCACCGACTGGGCCATCGTCGCCGCCAGGAGTTTCACCAGCGGCAGGTAGTGCACGACCAGCCGGTCGCGGTCGACCTTGCGACGATCCGACGTCCAGCGCTGCCAGAGTTCCTCCAGCTCGGTACTCGAAAGCCGCTCCACAATTGCCTCCCTAGCCTCAATAATCTTCAGAAAGTCACAGAAGCAACATGCTGGCAGCGGGCCCAGCTCCGCACATCCCCCGTCGGGGTGGAACCACCACCCCTGACGTGGCCCTTTTTGGGGTGCGAAACAGACACATCACTACGAACCCGGCTGCGCACCGGATCCACCTTTGTGGTGCCTAGCCGGCGAGGGGGCGCGCGGAAAACACCTCAAAGGTGACTTGGGAGGGAATGGAAAAGGCCGAGGATCCCCACGGATCCTCGGCCTTGGCTCCGAGGGTGGGACTCGAACCCACAACCTACCGGTTAACAGCCGGTTGCTCTGCCGGTTGAGCTACCTCGGAAAGGTCGGCCCACATAGTAATTGGTCGATGGTGGACCCGGGTGCAGATTTGACCGGCCCCCGAGCGGGCATACGATGCCTACACAAACATCGACAGTGGAGGATGAGATGCGAGGCCGCCTCGGAGTACTGATCGGATTCGGCGCCGGGTACGTGCTGGGTGCCAAGGCAGGCAAGGAGCGCTACGTGCAGCTACGGCGCCTCTACGACAACCTTCTGGACTCACCGGCGGTGCGGAAAGCCACGGGGACAGCCAAGGGGGTCGCCTCTGAGGGTGTATCGAAGGTGACCTCCGCGGTCAAAGGAGACGACACGAACGACGGGTCCCGCAGCGGGTTGACGGTCGCTCCCCCGCCGGGCTAGAGCCCTCTACTCGAGGTAATCGCGCAGCTTCTGGCTGCGCGACGGGTGTCGTAGCTTGCTGAGCGTCTTTGATTCGATCTGACGGATCCGCTCGCGGGTCACACCGAACTTCTTGCCGACGTCCTCGAGCGTGCGCGGCTGGCCGTCCACCAGGCCGAAGCGCAGCCTGATCACTTCCTTCTCACGTCCCGAAAGCGTGTGAAGCACAGATTCGAGCTGCTCCTGAAGCAACCTGAACGACGCCCGCTCTAGCGGCACGACGGCATCGGCATCCTCGATGAAGTCACCAAGGGACGAGTCTTCTTCCTCGCCGACCGGGGTCTCGAGCGAGACGGGCTCTTGTGACAGCTTCTGGATCTCTCGCACCTTCTCCGGGGTCATTTCCATGTGCGTCGCGATCTCGTCCGTGGTGGGCTCGCGTCCGAGGTCCTGAAGTAGCTGTCGCTGGATACGGACGAGCTTGTTGATGGTCTCGACCATGTGCACGGGGATACGGATCGTTCGTGCCTGGTCGGCGATAGCGCGGGTGATCGCCTGGCGGATCCACCACGTTGCATAGGTCGAGAACTTGAAACCCTTCGTGTAGTCGAACTTCTCAACCGCACGGATCAGACCGAGGTTGCCCTCCTGGATCAAATCGAGAAACGCCATCCCACGGCCGACGTAACGCTTCGCGATCGAGACCACCAGTCGCAGGTTGGCCTCGACCAGGTGCCTCTTGGCCTTGGCGCCGTCGCGGGAGATGCGATTCAGCTCCCAGCGCTGATCCTCGGTCAGCAAATCCGCTCCGGTGACCAGCCGGTCTTCGGCGAGGAGCCCGGCCTCGATGCGCTTCGCGAGGTCGACCTCCTGCTGAGCGGTGAGCAGCGCGACCTTTCCGATCTCCTTCAGGTACATGCGGACGGGATCGTTGGTGGGGGCCTTGCTCAGCGCTTGATCGATCGCACGTCGCTCGCGACGGCGGACCTCGTCCGCGTCTTCGGCCGATTCCTCTTCTTCCTCGGCAGCCTCTTCCTTGATCGACTCGTCCTCGGCGACATCGACGCCAAGTTCGACCAGGCGCTGATAGACCGCGTCGGTTTCGTCGGTCGTGAGCTCCATCTTGGCGAGGCGTTCCGCGAGTTCGGCCGCGGTGATCGTGCCTTCCTTGCGCGCCTCTTTGATCAGCTTGTCGACCTGGGCCTGGGTTGGATCGACCGTCATCGTTTCGGCCGCGGGTTTCTTGGCTTCCGATCTCCCGGCCATGGTTACGCGGCCCCTTGCAACCGGCGCAACAGGTCGCGGCGCTCGGCCTCGAGGCCCACAAGCTCGGTGAAGAGCTGGTCGTGCTTGGTGGCTTCGTCTACCGGATTCACCTCTTGCAGCGTTGCCCTTCTACGTTTGATGTCCCGTTCAAGGCTGAACACCTTAAGGCGTACGAACACCTCGAGAAGACGGCCCTCGAGGTCGTCTATGGGGTCATCTCCGGCACCGAGAGAAAGCTCGGTATAGAGCGAGAACGCGTCGGGAGAGAGCTGCGACGCGACATCGACGGACAGCTCGGGGTGTCCGGCTTCGATCGCAGCGAGTGCCGCATCGAAGAGGTCACGACGGGCGGGGGCGGTGAAATCGGAGGTACGGAGTTGCCTGGCCCAGGGGCCGGCCTGCTGTGTACGAGTTACGAGCAACTGGAGCGCCTCTCGTTCAACCTTCACGTTTCCGGGGAAGCGCCGATCACGCCCCGTGTCGACCCCCCCGGCTCGATCAGGCTCGGAGGGTCGGGCACCGCGCTCTCCCAGTGCCCTTTGGACCGCATCCGAGTCGACCCCGATCAGACGCGCGGCCATAAAAACATACTCGTGGCGCGCCACCGGATCGGGGTGCCACCCTAGCACCTCGACCACTTCGCGAACCGCGCGACCCTTAGCCTCTGGTGTGTCGAGACGGAGCTTCGCCACCGTCTGTTGGAGCTTGAATTCCATCAGCGGCGAGGCGGCTTCGACGATCTTCCGCAGCGCGTCGGGACCGTCGTTCTTGACGACCTCTGCCGGATCGGAGCCGTCAGGCAACGGAGCCACCAGGACCTCCAGCCCGAGCTTGTGCTGAAGTTCGAACCCGCGCTCCGTCGCGCCCTTGCCCGCCTTATCGGCATCGAACATCAAGACGAGCCTGTGCGTGAACTTCTTGAGGAGCTCGAAGTGCGACTCGCCGAGCGCGACACCATTCGTCGCTACGGCCTGATCGATCCCCGCCTCGTGGAGCGCGATCACATCCGTATAGCCCTCGACGACGATCGCCGCGTCACCCTTGCCGAGGGTCGCTTTCGCCTTGAGCAAGCCGTACATCACCCGCGACTTCTGGAACACGGGTGTCTCGGCAGTGTTGAGGTACTTCGGCCCGCCATCGCTCTCGAGCAGCTTGCGGGCGCCGAACCCGACGACGTCACCCTGGTGGCTCCTCGTCGGGAAGATGATCCGCTGACGATAGGAGTCGTACAGGCTCCCGTCACGATCGCTCTTCCTCGAGAGATCCGCCTTCAGGAGCTCTTCCTGGGTGTATCCCTTGCCCATCAGATGTCTGGTGAGCGAATCGCGTCCCGGTGCATACCCGAGCTCCCACCGCCCTGCGACCTCGCGGTCGAAACCACGCGTGGCGAGGTACTGGCGAGCCTGCGATGCATCGGGCGAGTCCATCAAAGCCTTGTAGAAGAAGCGCGTAGCCTCTTCGTTCGCAGCGGTGATCCTCTGTTTTAGCCCCCGCGCCTGACGTTCGCCCGGACGCTGCTCTTCGTAGCGAAGCTGGAATCCCGTCTTGCGGGCAAGCCACTCGACCGCGTCTGGGAAATCGAGGTTCTCCATCTTCTGAATGTAGTGATAGATGTTGCCGCCCTCGCCGCACCCGAAGCAGAAGAACAAACCCTTCGCCTGGTCGACGCTCATCGACGGTGTCTTGTCGGAGTGGAACGTGCACAGGGCTTTGTAGGTGCTGCCGCCAGACTTCTTCATTTGCGTGTACGCGGAGATGACTTCGACGATGTCCGCGGTATCGCGGAGCCTGTCGATGTCTTCGTCGTTGATCTTCGCCATGTCCTTCTAACCGCTAGACCGGGTGCGAGTGGTTCCAGGGAAGCCGCCCAGCTTCTTAGGATCCACTTCGGGGGAAGTACCCCTCATCCTAATAGCCCCGAGCCCCCGTCGGTCTCTCCGGCAAGGTCCGCAAACGTGCGCATCGCGAACCGGTCGGTCATCCCGGCCACGTAATCGACCGATCGCGTCCTGGGGTCCTCCTCGCTCTCGGCCGGCAGGGTTGCCTCGAAATGGTGCAGGAGGGTGCTC
Organism: Actinomycetota bacterium; assembly: GCA_046715095.1. Lineage (GTDB taxonomy): Bacteria > Actinomycetota > CADDZG01 > CADDZG01 > WHSQ01 > WHTI01. Next base: position 6,364 of record JBKJZQ010000098.1, read on the forward strand.
ATGATGTCCTCGACCTGCTCCTTCACCTCGGGAGTGACGCGGCCAAGATAGACGCGTTCGAACAGGAACTCTCGGGTCTCGCCCATCGACTCGAAGACCCCCGGGCTCATGGAGATATCCGGGGAACCTTCGGACGCCCGGACGAGGTCCCCCACCATCGTGTTGATCCGCTCCCGGTGCCCCGTCCCGAGGACGTTTCTGGTGGTGGCCGGAAGGTCCTCTTCGCTGAGGATCCCCGCCCGGATCGCGTCATCGATGTCGTGGTTCAGGTACGCGATGCGATCGGCGTAACGGGCTATCTGGCCCTCGAGCGTCGCCGGCATCGGCATCGACCACGTGTGGTTCGCGATCCCTTCGCGCACCTCCCAGGTGAGATTCAGATCCTCGAGCACCTCCACGATGCGGACCGACTGGAGGTTGTGCCGGAAGCCCGGTTGGTAGCGGGCGACGGATTCCTCACCCATGTGTCCGAACGGCGTATGCCCGAGATCGTGTCCGAGGCAGATGGCCTCGACCAGGTCCTCGTTGAGCGCGAGGGCCCGGGCGATCGTCCTCGCGACCTGAGTCACCTCGAGGGTGTGGGTCAGCCGGACCCGGTAGTGATCGCCCTCCGGCGCCAGGAAGACCTGGGTTTTGTGCGCGAGGCGCCGGAACGCCTTGGAGTGGACCACCCGGTCCCGGTCCCGCTGGAAGCAGGTCCTGATCTCATCCTCGGGTTCGTCCCGGTCGCGACCTTTGCTCGAGGTGGAGAGCACGGCGCGCTCGGACAGGGTCTTTCGTTCGTTCTCTTCGATCCGAGACCTAACCGTGGTCATGGGGCGACGGTAGCACCGGCCTACGACGCAGAACTCTCAACGAGACCCTCACCAGCCGAGATGGTCCAGGACCTCGTGCGCGACCTCGGCGATGTCACGGCCATCGTTCCAGACGGCGAGGTCGTGCAGCCCGGCGGCTTCGATCGTCGCGGCGAGCGCATCGGTCCGGGCCAGGAAGTCCTCGAGGAGTCCCGTAGAGAACTCGCGCTTACGGATGCGGTCGTGAACCGTCGCAGGAGATGCCTTGACCAGCACAACGGTCACGTCCTCCGCATCGATCGCCGAGATGAACCGGTCTAGTTGATCCCGCCGTTCGATCGTCGAACCCACCACCAGATAGCGTGCTCCTCCCTCGATGAAATGCGGCAGGAGAGAAGCAAATCCCCGGGTCTGCAGGTTCATGTTGTGAGGATCAGACCCGTCCGGAACCGGATAGAGCTGGCCCAACCAGTCGAGATCGAACAACCCGTGCTGCAGCCCTCGCTCATGGAGGACGCCCGAGATCGCTTCGATCAGGGTCGACTTCCCGGCACCGATCGTGCCGGTGACGAGAACGATCGGTACTTCCAGGACGGCTTCTACTTCGAGCTCGACTGCGATTCGCCCAGGACCGCCTGTCCGGCCGCCAGCCGCGCGGTCGGGACCCGGAACGGAGAGCAGGACACGTAGTCGAGCCCGAGCCGGTGACAGAAGGTCACCGACATCGGATCCCCTCCATGTTCCCCACAGATGCCGAGGTGGAGGTGCGGGTTGACGGCGCGTCCCTCATCGACCGCGATCTGCATCAGGCGTCCGACCCCGACGTCATCGATCGAAACGAACGGGTTCCACCCGACCAGCTTCAGCTCCTCGTACATGGCGAGAAACTTCCCGATGTCGTCGCGGGAGAACCCGTAGGTCGTCTGCGTGAGGTCGTTGGTCCCGAACGAGAAGAAGTCGGCCGTCTCGGCGATCTCGCCGGCCCGCAGAGCGGCCCTCGGCAATTCGATCATCGTGCCGAACGGGATCTCGAGGTCGACCTTCGACTTCTCGAGGATCTGGGCCACCACGGGATCGAGCTCGGCCCGCATCCTGTGGAACTCCTCGGCGGTAGCGATGAGCGGGATCATGATCTCCGGGCGCGGATCGAGGCCCTTCTTCTTCAGCTTCACCGCGGCCTCGACGATCGCCCGGACCTGCATCGCGTAGAGGCCGGGCTTCACGATCCCGAGGCGGACGCCTCGCAGCCCGAGCATCGGGTTGTCCTCGCGAAGCTCCCGGACCTTCGCCAGCAACTCCTTGCGCTCGGCGAGCTTCTTCTTCCCCATCTTCTTGGCGCCGGCCTCGGCCAGGGCAACCTCGACCTCGAGGTCGATGTGGTCCGGGAGGAACTCGTGGAGCGGCGGGTCGAGCAACCTTACGGTCACCGGGAACCCATCCATGGCTTTGAAGATGCCCTCGAAGTCCTTGCGCTGGAGCGGAAGCAGCTCGCCGTAGGCCTCGGCTTCTTCGTCCTCGCTCTGGGCAAAGATCATCTTGCGCACGGTTTCGACGCGCTCCTCGCCCATGAACATGTGCTCGGTGCGGCACAGGCCGATTCCCTCGGCGCCGCGCAGGCGGGCGTTCTTCGCCTGGTCGGGGGTGTCGGCGTTGGCCCATACCCCGAGGGTGCGATGTTCGTCGGCCACCGTCATGAAGCGTTCGAACGCATTCCACAGACCAGATGATCGAGCTTTCTTGTTGCCCTGCATCGCGGCATCAAGCACCGAGCGCTCGGTCGGCAGTTCTCCGACGTACACGGTCCCGTCGGTCCCGTCGATCGTGATGAAGTCGCCTTCCTTGACCGTGGTCTTGGCAACGGTGAAGGTCTTGGCTTGCTTGTCGATCCTGAGGTCGGCGGCACCGCACACCGCGGGGATACCCTCGCCGCGCGCGACGACCGCGGCGTGCGAGTTGGTGCCCCCGGCCGACGTCAGGATCCCCTGGCTCGCGACCATCCCGTGATAGTCGTCGGGGTTGGTCTCCCGGCGCACGAGGATGACCCTCTTGCCCTCCTCTGCCCACGCGGCGGCATCGTCGGCGGTGAAGACAACCTGGCCGACCGCGGCACCCGGCGAGGCGTTCAATCCTCTCGCGATGGGAGTTGACGAAACCTCCGCCTTCGCCTCGATGACGGGCTTGAAGATCTCGTCGAGCTTGTCGGCGGTCAACCGGTCCCGGACAGCCGTGGTTTCGTCGATCAGACCCTCGTCGACCATGTCGCGGGCGATCTCCCACTCGGCGCGTGCCGTGCGCTTGCCGGTTCGGGTCTGAAGGAGCCAGAGCTTCCGTTTCTCAACCGTGAACTCGATGTCGCACATGTCCTTGTAGTGCTTCTCGAGGGTCGCCATGTGTTTGTTGAGTTCCTTCCAGGCCTTCGGCTGGACGTCCGCCATCTCCTCGAGCTTCATCGTGTTGCGGATCCCGGCGACGACGTCCTCGCCCTGGGCGTTCGGGAGATAGTCGCCGTACGGCTTCCTCTCACCCGTGGCGGGGTTCCGGGTGAACGCCACCCCGGTCCCCGAATCGTCGCCCTTGTTGCCGAACACCATCGTCTGAACGTTGACCGCGGTGCCGAGGGAATCTTCGATCTTGTTCCTGCGCCGGTAGTCCTGCGCGCGCTTGTTGTCCCATGATCCGAAGACCGCTTCGATCGCATCGTGCAGCTGGTCGGTCGGGTCTTGAGGGAACTCCCGGCCCGCTTCCTTCTTGACGATCTTCTTGAAGGTTCTGACGAGGGCCTGGAGGTCCTTCACTTCGAGGTCGACGTCGTTGGCGACGCCTTTCTTCTCCTTGGCCGCTTCGAGGACCTCTTCAAAGCGGTCGCCGTCGACATTCATCACGGTCTTTCCGAACATCTGGACCAGGCGGCGGTAGGAATCCCACGAGAAGCGTTCGTCGCCCGTCTGGTTCACGAGCCCTTCGACCGATTCGTCGGTGAGGCCGACGTTCAGGACGGTGTCCATCATGCCGGGCATCGAAAACGGCGCGCCGGAGCGCACGGACACCAGGAGCGGATCCTTCGGGTTGCCGATCTGGAGACCCACCGTTTCCTCGAGGTGCTTGCGGTGCTCGGCGACCTCGTCCAGGAGACCGTCGGGAAACCCACCCTCCACGCGATAGGCGTTACAGGCTTCGCACGTGATGATGAAGCCCGGGGGCACCGGAAGTCCGATGTTCGTCATCTCGGCGAGGTTGGCGCCCTTTCCGCCGAGCAGATTCTTCTGGGATGCATCCCCTTCGCTGAAGTCGTAGACCCACTTGGTTGCTGCCGCCGTCATGCGATCACTCTTCTTTCCTGGCTCGTCCCCTAGGCTTCCAGTCTCTTTCCATTGGAGATCCGGGGATCGTCGAGACGATCCCCAAGGTAATCGAGGAGCCCCTCTACCTGGATGCGGTCCTGGTTCATCGTGTCCCGCTCCCTGATCGTGACCTGCTGGTCCTCAAGCGTGTCGAAATCGACCGTTACGCAGAACGGTGTTCCGATCTCGTCCTGCCTGCGGTAGCGCTTCCCGATCGAACCGGCCACGTCGAACTCGGTCACGTACTTGCGCCGGACGTCTGCGGCGAGGTTCTCTGCGACCGGTGTGAGGTCGGCGTGCTTGGACAGTGGGAGGACCGCCACCTTGGTAGGGGCCAAACGGTGGTCGAGCGCGAGCAACGCCCGCTTCTCCACCTTGCCGGACGCGGTGGGAGCTTCCTCTTCCCGCCACGCGTCGATGATGAACGCGAGCGTGCAACGCTCGACCCCGAGCGCCGGCTCGATCACGTACGGGACGTAGCGCGCATCCTTCTCCTGATCGAAGTAGGAGATGTCCTGACCCGAATGAGCAGAGTGGGCCTTGAGATCGAAGTCCGTACGGTTGGCGATCCCTTCGAGCTCCGACCATCCCATGCCCGGGAAGTCGTATTCGATGTCGTAGGTCGACTTGGAGTAGTGGCTGAGCTCATCCTTCTCGTGTTCCCTGAGACGCAGCTTCTCTTCGGTCATCCCCAGATCGCGGAACCACTCCATCCGTTCCTTGAGCCAGTACTGGTGCCAGTCATCGTCGGTGCCCGGTTCGACGAAGAACTCCATCTCCATCTGTTCGAACTCGCGCGTGCGGAAGACGAAGTTCCCGGGGGTGATCTCGTTGCGAAAGGATTTTCCCTGCTGCGCGATCCCGAACGGGATCTTCTTGCGAGAGGTTGTTTGAACCGTGGCGAAGTCGACGAACATCCCCTGCGCCGTTTCGGGACGGAGATAGACGACGTTGCCGGAATCCTCCACCGGGCCCATGTGGGTCTTGAACATCAGGTTGAAGTTCTTCGGATCGGTCCACGCCGGACCCTGACCGCAGTCAGGACAGTTCTTCTCGAGATTTATGTGGTCGGCCCGGAAGCGGTGGTGGCAGTTCGTGCACTCCACCAGGGGGTCGGTGAAAGTCGCGACGTGGCCCGAGGCCTCCCATACCTTGGGAGACATCAGGATGGAAGACTCGAGGCCGACCACGTCCCCTCGCAGGTGGACCATCGAGCGCCACCAGGCGTTCTTGACGTTCCGCTTCAACTCGATCCCGAGGGGACCCCAGTCCCACGCGGAGCGGAGGCCCCCGTAGATCTCGCTCGAAGGGAACACGATCCCCCGCCGTTTGCAGAGGTTGACGATGGTTTCCATAGACACTTGGCTCATTCGGGCATGATAGCGGCGCATGGACATCGCCCTGGGCCTACTCGCCGTCGTCATCTTGGTCGTGGGTCAAGCCGTCTACGTGGCCGGAGAGTTCGCTCTGGTCGCCATCAACCGGGAAGGTCTCGAGAAAGAGGCTGAATCCGGTGACAAGGGGGCCGCGAGCATCCTCGACGCGGTACGGAACGTCTCGTTCCACCTCTCCGGTGCCCAACTGGGCATCACAGTCACGTCCCTTGTTCTGGGATTCATCGCCGAGCCCACGATCGCCGAGGTCATCGAGCCCCTCATCCAAGCAGCCGGGCTGCCGGAGTCATCCAGCCACGGCGTCGCGATCGCCATCGCTCTGACCATCGCCACGGCCGTCCAGATGGTGTTCGGCGAACTGGTCCCCAAGAACTTCGCGATCGCCAGGCCCCCCCAGGTCGCCCGGAGGACCATCCCGGCCCTCAAGCTGCACAACCTGTTGCTCGCACCACTGATCCGCTTCCTGAACGCCGCAGCCAATGCATCCGTGCGGCTGTTCGGGATGGAGCCGCGCGAGGAGATCGCCGGCGTGAGGTCGCTGGAAGAGCTGAATCTCCTAGTCCACGCCTCGAGGGAGGCCGGGACCCTCGAGGACGAGGAGTACTCGCTCCTTGCCCGGTCCATCGATTTCGGAGAGAAGACTGCGGCAGACGCTCTCGTCCCTCGGACCGCGATCGTTGCTCTCCCCCACACGGCGACCCTGGAAGACATGGCCGAGCTGGCGAGCTCATCGGGCCACTCGCGCTTCCCGGTCTACCGAGAAGATTTCGACGACATCATCGGCCTCGCCTACGTGAAGGATCTGCTCGCCGTCCCGTTCGAGCGGCGGGCACAAACTGCCCTCACGGCGATCATCCAAGAGACGCTGATGGTGCCCGAGTCTCGCGACCTCGAATCCCTGCTTGTCGAGATGCGACGGGCTCGAAAGCAACTCGCAATCGTGCTCGATGAGTACGGGGGCACGGCCGGACTCGTATCGGTCGAAGACATCATCGAAGAGATCGTCGGTGAGATCGAGGACGAGTACGACGCCGCGGAGACGACCAGGGTCACCGACCCGATGCCCGAAGGGATCCACGTCCTGTCGGGGCTCCTGCATGCTGGCGAGGTCGAAGAGGCGACCGGTTTCGTCATGCCCGACGGTCCGTACGACACCCTCGCGGGGTTCCTCCTGTCGCTGTTCGACCACATCCCCGACGCCGGGGAGCACGTCGGATACGACGGTTGGGAGTTCAAGGTCATCGAGAAGGATCGCAACCGCATATCGAACGTCCTTCTCGTGGAACCGACGAGGCGTCCGAGTTCCGGCGGGCAGAGCGATGCCGGGACGAGGATGCCGAGGCAGGAAGAGACGCCATGACGATCTGGTATCTCGTGATCGCGGTCGTGCTCCTGATCGCCAACGGGTTCTTCGTCGGAGCCGAGTTCGCCCTGCTCGCCTCGCGCCGCACGAAGCTCGAGACGATGGCGGCGGAAGGCCGCACCGGAGCGATCAGCGCGATCAAGTCGATCCGCGAGCTCAACTTCATGCTCGCAGGAGTCCAGTTGGGGATCACGATGGCTTCACTTGGACTCGGCTACGTCGGTGAGCCGGCCGTGGCGCACCTCATCGAGAACGCCATCGGACAGTTCGTAGAACTGCCGACGGGTGTCCTCCACGCTATCTCTCTGATCGTCGCCCTCACGATCGTCGTCTTCCTCCACATGGTCGTCGGGGAGATGGCTCCCAAGAACATCGCGATCTCCGACCCCGAGAAGGCTGCCGTTCGCCTCGCGGTGCCATTGCGGCTGTATGCGAACGCCTTCCGGCCGTTCATCAACCTCTTGAACGCCCTCTCGAACTGGGTGACGAGAAGGTTCGGGGTCGAACCGACCGAGGAACGGCTCAGCGTTCACACGGTCGAGGAGATCGGAGCGATGGTTCGGACCTCTGCAAGGGGCGGGGCCATCGATCGGTTCGAGGAGCGCCTGTTATCCGGAGCGGTGGAGCTGGGCGAGAGAGATGCCGGCGCGGCGATGCTGCCTCGCACCGAGCTATCGGCGCTCCCTTACACCACGACTCCTGAGGAGATCGAGGGCATGGTGGTCGAGTCCGGACACTCTCGTATCCCGATCTACCAGGACGATCTCGACAACATCCTCGGGTTCTTCCATGCGAAGGACCTGCTCCAGATACCGTCCGAGATTAGGGACCGTCCCGTTCCGCGCAGGCTGATCCGTCAGATGCTCGTGGTTCCCGAATCCCGCAAGCTCCGGCCGCTGCTGATCGACATGCGGAGGCAGCGGATCCATGTCGCACTGGTCCTCGACGAGCACGGGGGGACCGCGGGGATCGTGACCCTCGAAGACCTCATCGAGGAACTCGTGGGCGAGATCCGCGACGAACACGACGTGACGGAGCTCGGTGTCCAGAGGCTGGGAGAGGGCCGCTACCTCGTTCCGGGGGGCCTCCGGATCGACGAGGCCGAGTCCCTCCTCGAGGTTGAGTTGCCCGAGGGGGAGTACGAGACGATCGCGGGCTTCCTGATGGCGACCCTGGGCCGGATCCCCAGACGGCGGGATGTCGTCGAACACAACGGCTGGCGCCTTCGGGTCAGAAGCATGCATCGACGGCGCGTGGTGCAGGTCCTGATCGAGCCCCGGACGGGCTCGCCGAGCACACCGTCCGGCGAGTAGCCTCGTGATCATGAAGAGCGCAGCGGTGAGAGCGGCCCGGCCCCATCTCCTCAGAGCCGCGCTGTTCGCCGCACTGTCGCTCGGCGGCCTCGTGGCCGCTTCCTCGTACGCCAAAAACGTTGGATTGATCGATCAGCTTGGGTCGAGGACCGATAACGGAAACGACGTCTTGGGTCTGATCGGCGCAATCGTGTTCTTCCTGGCCGGCATCGTCGCGGTCCGGTGCATGGCGACGGCGCTCCGCAAGGCGCTCGAGACGAAACTGGGCGACGCGCGTGGTGCTCCGGTCGCTCTGGCCCTCTCGATCCTCGGGTACCTGCTGATCATCTTGCCGGGGCTGCAGCTCCTGGGCGTGGACCTCGGCGGGCTGCTGCTCGGTGGAGCGATCACGGGAGTGGTCGTAGGCATCGCCGCCCAGCAAACGCTGGCGAACTTCTTCGCCGGCATCGTGCTCTTGATCGTGCGCCCCTTCACGCTCGGCGAGCACCTCATCCTCCGGTCGGGCCCTCTCGGAGGCGAGTACGAAGGCATCGTGAAGGACATGAGCCTCTTCTACGTGGCGCTCGAGACGAAGGCCGGGCCCGTGCAACTCCCAAACGCCGGGGTCCTGGCCGCCGCCATCGGACCCGGTGCCCGGGGGCCGGCCCTGAATGCCCCTCAGCCGGCCGCCCCACCCGAGGACGGCGGCGCCCCTCAATGAGGCAGCAGAAGAAACGCTGCCCCGGAGCGAAGACTCAAAGCGCCCTGGATGAGCGTCGGGGCTGCGTTTCCGCTGTGCCGACGCGATACGGCCCCCGAAAAACCGGGGGCCGTCTCACAGGAAGTCTGTTGTTTGTCTTAGGTAGGACGAACGTTGGACGCCTGCTTGCCCTTCGGACCGTCGGTCACGTCGAACTCGACGGCCTGGCCTTCCTCGAGGGACTTGTAGCCATCAACCATGATGGCGGAGAAGTGGACGAAGACGTCCTCACCATCGGACTGCGAGATGAACCCGTAGCCCTTGTCGTTGCTGAACCACTTCACGGTTCCTTCAGCCACTACACCCACACTTCCTTTCTTTGACGGAGGCCGACAGACTCATTCCTATCGAGGAACCCCCGCCACATGCACGTGGAACCGTAGCACTATCGGCCGCCCGATGCGGGGTGGTTCTGGCCCTTTCATCACGAACCAGGGTTGAAGGTTGCTCGATCTGCTAGAGACCGCCGAAGCGACGGTCGCGCGAGGCATAGTCCTCGATGGCCTTGAAGAGCGCGTGCCGGTCGAAGTCGGGCCACAAGATCTCAGTGAAATAGAGCTCGGCGTACGCCGCTTGCCAGAGAAGGAAGTTGCTGAGGCGCATCTCGCCCGAGGTTCGGATCAAGAGATCGACATCGGGCGCATCGGGGGCGTAGAGGTTCTCGGCGACCGGGCCGCTCGCTGCGGCAGCATCCTCGAGCTCGGCGCGACCCCCGTAGTTGAAGCAGATCAAGAGGTCCATCCGGTCGTGGTGTGCGGTCTTCGCCTCGGCCTCATCGAACTCGCCGAGCACGTCCTCGGGCACGCCGGCCCGGCGACCCACGCGCCTGATCTTCACGCGACGCTCGTCGAGGTCGTCGCGCCTCTGGGCGAGCAGCATGCGATTGAACCCCATGAGGAAGTCGACCTCTTCCTGGGGCCGGTTCCAGTTCTCGGTCGAGAACGCATATACGGACAGATATCGGACTCCCACCTCGAGGGCGCCCTCGACGACATCGAAGAGTGCCTTCTCCCCCATCTCGTGTCCCTGGGTGCGGTGCAGACCCCGTTCTTCAGCCCAGCGGCCGTTGCCGTCCATGATGATCGCGACGTGGGTCGGAACGCGCTCCTCCGGGATGACGGGGAGGGTCATCCGGTGGCGACCAGCAAGCGAAGGCTCTTGAGCGGACGATCGAGGTGGTACTCCGCGTAACCCCTGAGAACAGAGGTCAGATCCAGCGTCGAGCTCGCGTCGGACTGCTGCCCGAAGTCATCCGCGAGAAGCCTCTGGAGCAGGGCAAGTCCTCCGGGAGTGAGCCCGACGGCGCCTGTGTCCTCCCTCCGGCAGTCATCGCACGCAACCCCGCCGAGGGCCGGCGAGAACGCTACGAGCCCGTCCGGCCGGCTGCAACCGGCGCACACGGTCAGATGGGGGTGATAGCCCGAGATCGACAGGAGCTTCACGAGGAAGGCCGGCACGACGTTCGCTCCTCCGGCGGCCAGCGCTTCGAGCGCCCCCAACAGCAGTGAATAGGTCGGGAACGATCGCTCCCGTTCCTCGCTGATCTTCTCGACGAGCTCCACCACCGCGGCTCCAGAAGTAAGCCGGAGGTAATCGTTCCTCACGGAGTCGAACGAGGTCACGATGTCGGCCGCGGTGATCGTGTCGAGGGCACCCTTGCCCTTGTAGATCATGAGATCGACCCGGGTGAACGGCTCGAGCCGTCCTCCGAAACGGGACTTCGTCTTGCGGATGCCCTTGGCGACCGCTCTGACCTTGCCGTTCTCGCGAGTGAACAGCGTGACGATGCGGTCCGCCTCGCCCAGCTTGATGGTCTTGAGAACGATCCCCTCGTCCTTATAAAGCCCTGGCATCCCTAGAGCCTAGGCCTAGACGATCCCTATCCGTAGGTTTCGGGCCTTGGACTCGCCGTCCTCATCCACCAGATCGAACGTCACCCTCTGGCCGGGCCGGAGGAAGCGAAACATCGATCCGTCAAGAGCGCTCGCATCGAGCTCCCAGGCCGTCTCGCCGTCGTCGGCCAGGAGCGACCCAGTCTTGGTCAAAGAGTCGTAGGTGCGGACGGTCGCCTGCGGCATCGGGTCCCTCTCGTGGTCTCGTATTCGGGCGCTTCTGAGATTACCCGAGTGGATACACTCCCCACCTATGACCTACCTGGACGAAGAGGGTCGCCCGGAACCACCCGTCGCGGGAGACGAGATCAGCACCCTCCTGGGTTGCCTAGAGCGCAACCGCTCGACCCTGGCGTGGAAGTGCGAGGGACTCGACGCGGCCGGCATGA
>JBKJZQ010000099.1:0-5410 GCA_046715095.1 Actinomycetota bacterium
ATGTCCGCTTCCTCCGGGCGGTCAACGGTGGGGAGGTGACGGCGCAAGCGAAGGTGGTGCGCGCCGGCAACCACATCGTCCAGATGGAGGCAGGCGTGACCGATGACACAGGTGACGTCGTCGCAACTGCCAGTGGATCATTCGCTCTGTTTGAGGAGCGGCCAGCCTGATCCCACGAACGAGCCCTCATCCATTAGGTCTAGGAGTGTCGTCCACCGCTGCCCTTGAGGCCGACGTACTGGCACTCGTCGGCACATACGGTGCACTAGGAACTGGCCGGCTCCTTGGGCGGGTCGTCGTGGGGGTGGATGATGTCGTGCTCGCTCACGTGCTGCCTCCTGTCATCGTCATCGACTCATGCCCTCGCGCGCTAGCGAAAGGAACTCCTCGCGGCTCGCGTGGTTGTCGCGCAAGAGGCCGTACATCGTCGATGTCACCGTCTTGGTTCCCCTCGACTGAACGCCGCGGATGGTCATGCATTGATGCTCGGCCACCATGACGACGCCGACACCCTTCGGCTCTAGCTCCTCCTGGATGAGGTCCGCAACCTGTTTCGTGAGTCGTTCCTGCACCTGGAAAGCCTTCGAAAAGTGCTGGACAGCGCGCGCCAGCTTCGATAGACCGACGATGCGCTCGCCCGGTATGTACGCGACGTGAGCATGTCCGGTGAACGGCAGCAGGTGATGGGCGCACAACGAGGTGAACGGGATATCGCGGACGAGAACGAGCTCGTCGTAATGGTCCGAGTTCTCGAACGTCGTGAAGTTGAACGGTTCGGGCGTCAGCATCTCGCGATACATCGCTGCCACCCGCCGCGGGGTCTCCCGGGCCTCCTCGGTCGCGAGATCGACCCCGAGCGAGTCCAGCAGATTCTCTATCGCCGTCTCGACCCGATCCTCACCCGCGCCCGGCGCCGGAACGGCCACCATGTGCGGATGGAAGATCGCTTCTGAGGGATTCTCGACCTCATCGGTCAATCTGGTATTCATCGGCCTCCGGCCGCTTTGAGTTTCACACAGCATTCGCCGGGCGTCGGCTCCAAAGCCGCCTCGACGGTGTCGTTACCGAGGCCCCGCAAGAGCCCGTCGATGAACTCGCGATTCAGCCCGCAGACGAGATCAGGGGAATGCCGCGCGAGGGTGTGGAACGGGCAATTGCGCAGCGAGATCACATCGCCACCTTCCTCGCGATAGGGCTCGAATCCGTAGCGCGAGAGGGTTTCCTCTGCGACCGAAAGGGCCCTCTCGGAGCCGGGGGGACGCAAACGCAACTCCACCTTGACCTCTTCCCCGATCGCATGACCCTTCTCACGGGCGATGCGCGTGGCCGCCTCTCGGGCCGATTCCTTCGACTCTTGCTCGAGCGCCGCCACCAGGATCTCTCCCAATATGTCGTAGCGCCGCTCTGGGATCGAGACGTTCACCTCAAGGTCGGAAGGTTCGTAAAGCTTCGAACTCCTCCCGGCGCCGGGCCCGGTTCGCCCCGGCAGACGCGCGTAGTGGGCGGTCAGCAAGCCCCGCCCGACCAGCTTGTCGAGGTGGAAGGCCGCAAGCTTGCGGGAGATCCCTACGTGTGCGGCGGCCTCGTCACGCGAGATCGCCCTCCCCTGGCTCCGGATGAAGACGTACATCCGCCGGCGGAGATCATCCTCGAGCGCACCGATGGCGCCCGCTCCCTTGCGTAATCCTCTGAGCATCTCTGATTTATAACACAAACATCTATTGTCGTAAATGCTCTCTTACGGCGTGCTCGGCCCATTTCGCCAATGATTCTTCTCCCATCCAGCTTGACAAGCTCGGCCCCGGCTGCGACAGTGCTCTAACGGAAACAATAACTGGCGTTAGGAGGAGCAGGAGCCGTGATCGCATTCGTCCTCCCGGGGGGCAGCCTTGGAGCCGTCCAGGCGGGGATGCTCGAAGCCCTGCTCGAGCGCGACATCGTCCCCGACGCGGTGCTCGCGAGCACCGCTCTACCCGGCGTCTTTCCCCCTCACCGCATCTCGGGCCGCCTCTATCTAGATGGGGGTCTTGTCGATCACGTCCCTCTTGCTCCGGCGATAGCGATGGGGGCGGACACGATCTACGTCTTGTCATGCGGCTTTCCTTGTCCTTCGCATGCGAATCATCGTTCGGCCCGATCGGTATTGGCCCTTTCGAGGAGGTCGTGCGTCTGCATGCCGACTTAGGCACTGCTTGATGCCCTTTGGCGAAACACGAGATACAAGGAGACGATGATGAGGTTGAAAACTCATTCTTTACGCAACGTGACGGCCACTCTCGCAGTTGCCGCTTTGATGGCGGCGGCGGTCGGGGCGGTGAGCTACATACCGAGCCCGTCAGATGCCGCTCAAGCTTCAACCGCCCACCGCCACGGCCACGCGAACGCGCGGTCCCGAGAGGCAGTCAGCTTCCGTAACAAGATGCGTAAGCTGTGGGAGGACCACATCACATGGACGCGCATGTTCATCGTGAGCGCCGTCGCAGAGCTGCCCGATACAGACGCCGCAGCGGGGCGGCTACTGGCGAACCAGGACCACATCGGCAACGCGATCAAGCCCTACTACGGCGAGGCAGCCGGCGAGCAGCTCTCGGCTCTGCTGCGCGACCACATCCTGATAGCGGCGGACATTCTCAACGCGGCCAAGAGCGGAGATTCAGCCGGTGTCGAGGAGGCGAACGCTCGCTGGCACGAAAACGCCGATGAGATCGCCGACTTCCTGGCTGCTGCCAACCCGAAAAATTGGCCGCAGCCAGAGATGCGAGCGATGATGGCGGAGCACCTCGAGTGGACCCTCGCCGAAGCAGTCGCTCGCCTCAATGCGGACTGGGACGGTGACGTAGCTGCCTACGACCGGGTCCACCGCGACATCCTGCACATGGCCGACATGTTGAGCATCGGCATCATCAACCAGTTCCCGGCGAGGTTCTAGGCGCTCGATGCACCCCCAAACGATGCGCGGGAAGGTGACGTCGAGTAGAAAGGAGGGCCGGGGATCCCCCGCCCCCGGCCCTCCAACTCATCTCACTCCAGGGAAAGGAAACTCAGTGCATGACCATCTGACGAACTACTATCCGACGCTCAAGAGCCCCTCACATTTATCTACGGTGCCGGCGGGATGACCGCGAACGTGCTGGTGACCGGTGGCACGGGAGCGCTGGGGACCGCGGTAACTCGCCGGCTCCTCGACGACGGCCACCGTGTGGCGGCGACGTGGCTCGTCGAACGAGAGGCTGCCAGGTTGCTGGCCGAGACTGGAGGTGCCAATGACAACCTGTTGTGCCTCCAGGCGGATGTGACCGACCCCGATTCCATCGACTCGGCCGTGAACAGGGTGAACACGAGTTACGGATCGGTCGACGCGTTGGTCCATCTGGTCGGCGCATGGACCGGAGGACAGCAGACCCACGAGCACGACCCCGAGACCTGGAAACGCATGATGGAGATCAACCTGACTTCGGCCTTCCTCTGTTGCAGAGCCGTGCTGCCGGCCATGCTCGAGCGAGATCGAGGGCGCATCGTCCTGACATCCAGTCGCAGCGCACGCCTCGAGCGCCCCGGTCAGGTGGCCTACGCAGTAGCCAAGGCTGGGGTCGGCGTCTTGGCGCAAACGATCGCGGACGAGACACGAGATTCGAATGTGACCGCCAATATCGTGGCGCCTTCAACGATGGATACGGTTGCAAACCGTGAGTTGATGCCGGACGCTAACTTCGCCGCGTGGGTGACGCCAGAGGAGGTTGCCGCGTCCGTGGCATTCCTCGTGACCGAGCAGGCCGGCGTCCTGAGAGGTGCATGGCTGCCGGTTTACGGAGGCGTATGACCAGAAGTGCCCGGGCCGGGCAAATCATGCCTCAGGCCGGCCCTCTGCCCGTGAGCGACTACGCCTTGATCGGGGACACACGCACCTCCGCTCTGGTCTCCAGGGCAGGAGACATCGATTGGATGTGTGTTCCGCGCTTCGACGGCGACCCCTTGTTCGGGCGCTTGGTCGACGCATACGGCGGCGGTTCGTTCACGATCTCGGTTGAGGGAGCGCAGCGTGTAAGTCGTTCCTACCGGGACGAGTCCGCGATTCTAGAGACGACGGCTCGAACCTCCACCGGAACCGCGCGGCTGCTTGAGGGCATGGTCACCGACGTCTCTCAGGCGTTGCTTCCGCAGGTCCTTCTCGTCCGCCGGATCGAATGTCTCGCCGGCGAGATCCAAGTGCGCGTCCGGTTCGACCCTCGTCTCGGGCTTCCCGGTCGGCGACCCGATCGTGCTCGCCGTCTTCGAGGTCACGCGACGCTCGTTTGTGAATGGGGGTCGCTGGCGATCGGCTTACTGAGCACGCCCGATCTCGCGATCGAACCGGGGGTCGACGCCAGCCTCTCGCTGGAACAAGGCCAGTCGCTGACGATCAACATGTCGGTCGCCGATCGCTCCCCTTTGACGTTTGTAACCGCGGCGAAGGCGAACGACCTACTGGACCAGACGGATCGTTGGTGGCGGAAGTGGTCGAAGGAGATCGATTACGAAGGTCCGTACCGATCTCCCGTGGTCCGCAGCTTGATAACCCTGCGGTTGTTGACGTACAGCCCCTCAGGAGCACCGGTCGCGGCGCCCACGACGTCGCTTCCTGAGACGCTTGGAGGGAGTCGCAACTGGGACTACCGCTATGCGTGGCCGCGCGACGCGTCGATCGGGCTCGCGTCCTTTCTTGCCACCGGTAATGGTGAGGAGGCGCACTCATTCATGCACTGGCTCCTGCACGCGAGCCGCCTCACCCGTCCTCGCATGCGGGTCCTCTACGGGATATACGGCGGGCCGGCCCCCCGTGAGCGGGAGCTCGACAGCGTGTCGGGATATGGAAGGAGCCTCCCCGTGCGGGTTGGGAACGCAGCCGAGTCCCAGCACCAGCTCGATGTTTATGGATGGGTTCTGGACGCAGCATGGCTGCTCGAGCGGTCCGGTCATCGACTTCACGGGGAAACCTGGAGGGCGATGGTGGGATTCGCCGACTTCGTCGCCAAGTCCTGGCGGGAACCAGACGCCGGCATCTGGGAGGTGCGCGGTCCTCCGGCCCAGTACGTGCACTCCAAGCTCATGGCCTGGCTCGCGCTCGACCGTGCCTTACGGATCGCCGCGACCCACCGGGTAAGAGGCAGCCGGACGTCCACCTGGCGGCGCGAGCGGGACGCCATCGCTCAGGAAGTGCGGGGGCGCGGGGTGGATCAAGCTCGCGATACGTACGTTTGGAAATACGGCAGTCCGGACCTCGACGCTGCGCTGTTGATACTCCCTGTGCTCGACCTCGAACCCGTAGGGTCACCTCTCGTGAAGGGCACCATCGAGGCGGTGCGTCGCGAGCTCGAGGTCGAGCCGGGACTGCTGTACCGCTACCGGCCGCAGGCGGAAGGACTCGATGGGA
>JBKJZQ010000100.1:0-5864 GCA_046715095.1 Actinomycetota bacterium
GCGCAATAGACTGCTTCGCCATGCGAACGCATCACAGCGAGTGCCCGGCCACGACCAGACGAACCATGGACTTCGTCGACATCACCGCGGATGTCGAGGAGGCTCTGTATTCGTCCGGGATCAAGGACGGTCACGTGACCGCGTTCGCTCGGGAGCACTGCTGCTCACTCATCCTCAACGAGAACGAGCACGGACTGTGGCGGGATCTGAGAGCGACCCTGGAGCGACTAGAGAAGGAACAACCGGACGAGCTCCGAGCGAGCATCGGCTCCGCATCGGTGGTGCTGCCGGCGGTGGAAGGGCATCTGCACCTCGGGATGTGGCAGCGCCTTCTGCTCGTCGAGCTCGACGGGACGCCGAACAAGATCAATAGGTCGGTACACGTACAGATTGTGGGTGAATGAGGAATGGCGAAAGACGCACTCCCCAAGCAGTCGGAGGATTTCCCCGCTTGGTATCAGGAGGTGGTGAAGCGTTCGGGCATGGCCGAGCACGGCTTGCCCAAGGGCTCGATGGTGATGAAACCGCACGGCTACGCCGTCTGGGAGCACCTGCAACGCGCCCTCGACGACCGCTTCAAGGCCACGGGTCACGAGAACTTCTTGTTCCCGATGCTGATCCCCAAGAGCCTCCTCGATAAGGAGAAGGACCACTTCGAAGGCTTCAGCCCCGAACTGGCGATCGTCACGATCGGCGGCGGCGAGGTCCTAGAGGAACCCCTGGTTATCCGGCCGACCTCCGAGGCGGTCATCTGGCCGACCTACGGAAAATGGATGCAGAGCTACCGCGACCTGCCCTTCCTCTACAACCAATGGTGCAACGTCCTGCGCTGGGAGATGCGCACGCGCCTCTTCCTCCGGACCTCGGAGTTCATCTGGCAGGAGGGCCACACCGCCCACGCGACCGCCGACGAGGCCAAGGAAGAGGTCGCCCGGATGCTCGATGTCTACCGGGAGGTGGCCGAGGACGTGCTGGCCATCCCCGTCCTCACAGGGCGAAAGACCCCCTCCGAAACGTTTCCGGGGGCGGTTTACACGCTGGCGATCGAGGGGCTCATGCGGGACGGAAAGGCCCTCCAGTCGGGAACCTCTCACTTCCTCGGGCAGAACTTCTCGAAGGTCTACGACTGTCAGTTCCTCAACAAAGACGGGGAACAGGAGTACGCGTGGGGCACTTCCTGGGGTCTCTCGACCCGGATGGTGGGCGGGACGATCATGGCGCACGGGGACGACCGGGGCCTCAAACTGCCACCGGCGGTGGCCCCGGTCCAAGTCGTCGTGGTTCCGATCTACAAGAACGACGACGAGCGGGCCAAGGTGCTCGAGGTTGCCGGCAAGATCAAGACCGCCCTCGCCGGCAACCTCATCAGGGTCAAGGTCGACGACCGGGATCAGCACCGCCCCGGGTACAAGTTCTCGGAGTGGGAGCTCAAAGGGGTGCCGCTCCGGATCGAGGTGGGTCCCAGGGATGTCGACTCGGATCAAGTGGTCATCGCGAGCAGGTTCAACGGCGAGAAGGAGTCCCGCTCGACCTCCGAAGCGATCGCGAGCATCGCCGGTCTCCTCGAGGGGATGCAGAAGGATCTCTACCAAGATGCGCTCACGTTCCGCGACGCCAACACGCACGAGATCGAGAACTACGACTCGTTCGTCGAGGGGATCTCGGCGGAGTCGGGATTGTGGGTCGGAGCGTGGTGTGGCGACGAGGCGTGCGAGCAGAAGGCCATCGCCGATGCCAAAGCCACCATCCGGGTCGTCCCGCTCGAACAGGAGGACCCGGGGGCGGGCTGTGCCGTGTGCGGCAGGCCTGGGACTGAGCGGGCCACCTGGGCCAGGTCCTACTGAGCCTCAGCGTTCCTCGGGGTACATGGGGAGCTTCACCGCGAACGTCGCGCCCTCCCCCCCCCGCGCGTGGGCCGATGCCGTTCCCCCCATCGCCTCGGTCATCTCCTTGACGATCGCGAGTCCCAACCCCGAACC
Source organism: Actinomycetota bacterium (assembly GCA_046715095.1). GTDB lineage: Bacteria > Actinomycetota > CADDZG01 > CADDZG01 > WHSQ01 > WHTI01. The sequence continues at coordinate 1,980 of JBKJZQ010000100.1, forward strand.
GTCTCTCGCCCCGGCTCCACTTCGTTCGTAGAGGTAGAAGCGATCGAAGGCCTTAGCGAGGTCATCCTCGGCGAGGCCCGGCCCTTCGTCGAGTACCCGGAGGATGCCCGGCTCTGTGGCGATCGTGATCTTGGATCCCCTGGACGAGGCCCTGAGCGCGTTCTCTACGAGGTTCGCGGCGATCTGGGCGAGACGGTCGGAATCGCCGAGGACCCAGTTGTGACCCGCGGATTCGATCTCGATGGCGATCCCCCGGTCCTCGGCGGTGGATCTGTACTTCTTGGAGACACCCTGGGCGAGTTGGACCAGATCGACCGGGTTCCTGCGCAACTCGAAGCGATCCGTTCCGAGTTGCGCCAGGTCCATGAGATCCCGGACCACGCGATCGAGGTGGGTTGCTTCCTCGCTGATGCTCCGCGCGGCGTCGTACTTGTCGGCGGTTCCATCCTCGATCGAGTTGACGTTGCGACGGATCGCGTCAAGGGGGCCCTTCAGCTCCTTGCCGGCGGACGCCAGGAACGCCTGCTCGGCGGCCCGAGCCCCCTTCAATTGGGCGGCCAGACGCTGGAAGGAACCCTGGAGGTCCTGCAGTTCGTAGGTCCCGGTCGAACGCCGCCGAGACCGGCGGTCCTTGGATGTAAGGGCAACAGCCGCATCGGAAACCTCTCGCACCGGCTTGCCGATCCCCCGGGCAACGATCGCGGCGACGATGAGAGCCAGAGCGCCTCCTCCCGCGCCGGCCAGCATCAGTCGCACGACGAAGTCGCGCAGCTGATCGGAGCCAAAGTGGGTCGGCCGGGACAGGATGAACGCTCCGTCGCCGGTGGCCCGGCGGACGAACAGGACCTCGCGTCCCTCGATCATCGCCCTCCCGGAAGGGTCGGTGAGCTCGTCGGTGGCCGACTCCCCAGGGCGGGTCAGGAAGATCTCCCTTTGGGCGAGCCTTCGTTCGAGCGCATCGAGCGATCTTGCCGGCGACGTTTCGAGGACGACCTCGACGACATCGGCCTGGTGCTCGAGATCCTCGAGGGTACGAGCCTCGACGTTGGTGCGGGTCAGGAGGATCCCGGTGACCACGGTAACGACGATGCCCGCGACGATCGCGATGGCGAGGTAGGCGAACGCTCGCCCCCGGAGGGTTTTCATAAGAAGAGTCAGGCGATGCCGACGACCTCGAGGATCTGTTCGAGACGGTCGATCACGATCTTGGCCTCGGTTGCCTCGGTGCGGTCGTTATGGACGCCCCGGAATCTGGCGGCGTGCATCCCGACGTCGTGCGCCCCGGCGATGTCGGTCCGCTTCAGGTCCCCAACGTGGACCGCCTCGGGCGGCCTCACGCCCAACTCGGCGAGGCACTTGAGGAAGATGTCGTTCCCCGGCTTGGGAACACCACACTCGTCCGAGAAGCACTGACACTCGAGGTAGCCGAGAAGGCCCTCGCCCTCGAGCAAGTCGCGGACGACGCGGCCGGGCGTGAACCCGGTGTCGCAGATGAGCCCGACTCGGATACTGGCTTTGCCGAGTGCCTCGAGCGTTTCCTTGGCCCCCTCGACGGCGATGACGCCGCTCTCGAGGCTTGCCTCTTCGAACTCGCGGGTGAGCTGGTTGATGGGCTCGTCGTCGGAGATCCCTTTGGCTTCCAGGCAGTAGGCCGCCATCCGCCCCGGACCGAAGGTCTCGACCTGCTTCCAGGCGTCATCGTGCTTGGCCCAGGCTTGCATCAAGAGATCGCCGGCCTCCTGCTCGCTGAGGTCGGGCAGGAAACGACGAAGGGCGCCTATCCTTTTTCGGTTGGCGCCCTCCCAGTCACGGTCCTGCAGCAACGTCCCCCAGCAGTCGAAGGTAACTGCCCGGATCCCCTCCACTCTCTTGGCCACAGAACCACTCCCCTCCTCGAGGATCTCACTTTGATCTCTGGTATCGGCTCAGTCATTTCAGAGTACCCGACCGGTGCGACATGGTGCCCGGTCTGAGACCCCGTTTCTTTCGCGCCTCAGTCGCTTTCGGCGCTCTCCGGGGGCCACACCTGGGTGCCGGCCGCCCAGGTCCCCAGGACCTCGGTGGCCGTGAGGTCGTCGATCTCCGTGTCCGCCAGGTCGCGATCGAGGGCCACGATATCGGCGACCGCCCCGGCCTCCAGGGTTCCGTCGAGGCCCGGTCCGAAAGCCAGAGCGCGCGAGCCCATCGTGTGCATCTTGATCGCGAGGGTTCGTCCGAGGCGCTCGTCTTCGAGGTGGTGGCCGCGCATCGCCTGCATCTGAACGAACGGGTCGAGGGGCGTGACCGTGGAGTCCGAACCTGCCCCGACCACCAGGCCACCTTCGAGCATCGTGCCGAACCGGTTCATCTCCCTGGCCCGATCCCAGCCCATCCGTTCGGCATAGAGACCATCCGGCCCGCCCCAGTAAAGATCGAACGCGGGTTGGACCGACGCCCTCAACCCGAGTGCGTGCGCACGCTCGAGGTGATCGTCGCTGGAACACTCGAAGTGCTCGATGCGGTGTCCTTTCCGGCGCACCTCGGGGACCCCTACCTCCCGCGCCACCCGCTCCCACGTCGAGATGGCTTGTTCGATAGCGGCGTCTCCGATCGCGTGGACCCCGACCTGGAGATCCGCTTTCTGGGCCTCGAGGAAGAAGTCGTACAGCCCCTCGTCGTCCCGGTAGGAGATCCCGGTCCACGACGAGCCGCTTGGAGGAGGCGAGAGATAGGGCTCGGCGAGCCATGCGGTGTGCGAACCGAACGAGCCGTCGAGGAAGTAGTCGCCCCCGATGCGGTGGAAGCCCATCGACCTGACGCGTTCCACGTCGGTCGTGGCGAGGTAGGGAACGACGACGAGCGCCATGTCTGCGGTCGCTTCGGTCAGCGTGTCCCAGGCGGCCCACCCCCGCCACTCGACGACGTGCATCTCGTGAACGGAGGTGACGCCCTTCGAATAGGCGAGCTTGACCGCGGTGCGAACCGCGTCTCGGGCCTGCTCGCTGGGAAGGTTGCGGTCGAACCACGTCCACGCGGCCGCCGCCGCTTGCTCCCTCAGGTATCCCGTCGGCGATCCGTCGTCATCTTTGTCGACGCCTTCCAGGGACGTGAGCTCCAGTTGGTCGAGGAGAGCGGTGGAAACCACCGAGGAGTGCATGTCGGCCCGCGCCAGGAGCGCCGGACGGTCTCCCACCACGCCATCGAGCTCGACCCGCGAGATCGGTTCGTCGAGAGGGTCCTCGAAGTTGCCGCCGAACAGGAGAGCGCTCCGGTCCGCCGCACGCTCTTTGAATGCCTTGAGGATCGCAGCGAGCGAGCGCTCGCCGCGGAAGTCCATCCCCGCCGCGTAGAGGCCGGTTGCCGGGAGGTGGACGTGGGCATCGACGAACGCCGGATAGACGTGGGCGCCGTGGAGATCGATCACCCGGTCGGTCTCCGGCACACCGTCATCCCGGCCGATCGCAACGATCTTGCCTTCATCGACCAGCACCCATGGTGCCGTCGCGGCGGAAGGAAGCTGGTGGGCGGTGCAGTTCTTGAACAGGACCCTCATGTCGGCCCCGACCGTAACAACTCTCCCTGCACTACCCTCCCCTCATGCCGATCCCGCCCACCGACGTGTTCCGCACCGCCGGACTCGTGCGCCCGGGCGAATGGACGACCTACGGCGACATCTCGACCGCGGTGACCGGCCACCGGCACTGCGCGCGGTTCGTCGGCAGTCTCGCGGCCACCGACGACCTCTTCCCCGATCCGGCTCGCGTGCTGCGATCCGGTGGCACCGTGGCGCCGAGCCCCGTCCGGAGCTCCGAGCGTGTGATCGCCAAGCTCAAGCGTGAGGGCGTCCGCTTCAGAGGTGGCCGGGCGGATCCTTCGCAGCACGTCCATTGGGACGAACTGCAGCGG
>JBKJZQ010000101.1:0-3705 GCA_046715095.1 Actinomycetota bacterium
AGTGGGAAGACCGAGCGGCGAGCGAGTGGGAAGAAAGGAGCACGATTGTGACGTTCAACTCGATCCCGTTCGCCGTGTTCCTCCCGGTGGTGCTCGGCTTGTACTGGGGGATGAGCCACCGGTGGCAGAACCGCCTGCTGCTGGTGGCGTCGTACTTCTTCTACGGGACCTGGGACTACCGGTTCCTGTCGCTCATCTTCATCACGACCGCGATCGACTTCTGGGCGGGGCGCGAGTTGATGGCGACCGACGACGAAACCCGTCGGAAACGCCTCCTGTTCGTTTCGATGACCGCGAACGTCGGCATGCTCGCCGCGTTCAAGTACTTCGGTTTCTTCGTCGACTCCGCGATCGAGTTCCTCAATTGGTTCGGTTTGGAACCGAACCCCCCTCTCCTCGAGATCCTCCTGCCGATCGGGATCAGCTTCTACACGTTCCAATCGATGAGCTACACGATCGACGTGTACCGGCGCCGGATGGAGGCGTCCGAGGACTTCTTCAATTTCGCCACGTTCGTCGCCTACTTCCCCCACCTCGTCGCGGGACCCATCCAGGTTGCGAAGTGGTTGCTTCCGCAGATCGAGAATCCGCGCACCAAGCCCGATCGGGAGAAGATCCGCTCTGCTCTGTTCCTCATCCTTCTCGGATTGTTCAAGAAGGTCGCTATCGGCGACGCCGTGGCGAGCATCGCCGACAGAGCCTTCGCGGCGAGCGGCACGGCCGGCTCCGTGACGCTCGCGCTTGGCGCGGTGGCGTTCGCGCTGCAGATCTACGGCGACTTCGCCGGGTACTCGGATATCGCCCGCGGCACCTCGCGGTTGTTCGGTATCGAGCTCACCCGGAACTTCGAACAGCCCTATCTGTCGCGAAGCATCACGGAGTTCTGGCGGACGTGGCACATCTCACTGTCGACGTGGCTCCACGACTATCTCTACGTCCCGTTGGGCGGGAACAAGAACGGCCCGTCCAAGACCTACCGCAACCTGATGCTGACGATGCTGCTCGGCGGGCTGTGGCACGGGGCGTCGTGGACCTTCGTCGTATGGGGTGGGCTGCACGGGCTGTTCCTCTGTATCCACCGAGCGGTAGGGGGGTACATGCCGCGCGGCCAGCTGCCTCCTCTGCGGGCGCGGGACATCCCGAGGATCGTCGGGACCTTCTCGCTCGTCTGCGTGCTGTGGGTCTTCTTCCGCTCGATGACGTTGTCGGGCGCGATCGATTACCTCGGCGGCCTGTTCTCGCTCAGGAGCGGACCGGTCGACCCCAACGACGTCTTGCTCCTGGGCATCTCGCTCTTCTTCGTGGTGGCACTCGATATCGCGCAGCGGGTCTCCGGCGAGCACGCGGTGGTGATCCACTGGCCGGCCGTGGCCCGGGGGGCGTCGTACGCCATCCTCCTGGCCTGGATCGTCATGTGGTCGGGCGGAGAAGCGAAACCCTTCATCTACTTCCAGTTCTGAGCCCGTTCTAGCGGACAGGTGTTCGCCCTCCGTACTTGCGGTCGAACGTCTGTTCGGGTAACCTATCGAACAGACGTTCGGAGCGATTCCTGTCACACCCGCTCCCTAGGCTGATTCAAGAAGGCTGGTACACACGGTTTCCCCCACGGAGGTGAGTGATGGCGGTCAGATACGAGGATATCGGGACGGGCTTCGGTCCGGTCCGGTCGTATCAGTTCGAGACCGGCAGGCTCAGAGCCGGGGTTGGGGACAGGAGGGCTGGGGACAGGAGAGCGAGGGCCAGGGCGGCCGAGGCGAGCCGCCGCCGGCTCGCGCGGCGCCGGCTGAGCACCGCGGCGGTCCTGCTGGCGGTGGTGGTCGTGATCCTGATGGGCGGGGGATCGTCGATCGCATCGAAGCCCGGCGCTCCCGATTCGGTGGTCCTCCAGCAGGGCGACACGCTGTGGGGGGTAGCGACCCGGTTCGCCCCCACGGGCATCGACAAGCGGGCCTACGTCGACGCCCTCTACGAGCTCAACGGCATCGCGGGAGCCCCCGCCGCGGGGCAGAAGATCGCGCTTCCGGGGCCCCACCAGGGCTAGCGGTCCGCCCGGTTCCCCTGCTCGCGAAATCAAGCGCGGAAAGTTTGCCCATAGACTTGACCCCTTCCGCACACGGGCGTAATTTCACTTCTGTGATTCACCACATATTGTGGTTTTGGGGTACGGGAACCCCCACATCTCGTGGTTCTGCGGTTTCTTTGCCGGCCCGAGATGGGACAATGATGGGGATGGATATAGGAAGAAGAGGGGGATTTCGCAGGTGACGCCACGAGCTGCCGTCGACGACCAGAGCGCTCTCAAGATCCGGAGGCACTTCACCACGGAAGGGGTTCATCCCTACGACGAGGTCGAGTGGGAGCTTCGCGATGCCGTGATCAAGAACTACCGCACCGGCGTCGTCGCGTTCGAGCAGCTCGGGGTCGAGATCCCCAAGGCGTGGTCCCAGAACGCCACCAACATCGCCACGCAGAAGTACTTCCGGGGCTCTCCCGGGACCCCCGCGCGCGAGCGCTCGGTCAAGCAGATGATCGACCGGGTCGTGAACCGCTACCACGAGGAGGGTCTCGCCCGCGGCTACTTCGCCGACGACGACGAGGCCCAGATCTTCAAGGATGAGCTCACCCACCTCCTGGTCACCCAAAAGGCAGCGTTCAACTCGCCGGTGTGGTTCAACGTCGGCTGGCGTCCCAAGGGCCAAGAACAGGTCGCAGCGTGTTTCATCCTCAAAGTAGAGGACGAGATGGACTCGATCCTCAACTGGTATGCCGAAGAGGGCCGGATCTTCAAGCACGGTTCCGGCGCCGGCATCAATCTGTCGCGCATCCGTTCGTCCAAGGAGCGTCTCAAGTCGGGCGGCACCGCTTCCGGTCCCGTCTCCTTCATGCGTGGCGCGGATGCATCCGCGGGAACGATCAAGTCGGGCGGGGCCACCCGGCGCGCGGCCAAGATGGTCGTGCTCGATGTCGGTCACCCAGATATCAAGGACTTCATCTGGTGCAAGGCGCTCGAGGAGCACAAGGCGCGGGCGCTAAGCGCCGCCGGGTTCGACATGGACCTCGACGGCGCCGATTCGCACTCGATCCAGTACCAGAACGCCAACAACTCGGTGCGCGTAGACGACACCTTCATGCAAGCCGTCCTCGACGATGCGGACTATGAGCTCAAGGCGATCACCACGGGCGAGACGATCGAGACCGTCAAGGCCCGCGCTCTGATGCGTGAGCTCGCCGACGCGGCGTGGCAGTGCGCGGACCCCGGCATGCAGTACGACACGACGATCAACGATTGGCACACATGTCCGAACACCGAGCGCATCAACGCATCTAACCCATGCAGCGAGTACCTTCATTTGGATAACTCGGCTTGCAACCTTGCATCGCTCAACCTCATGAAGTTCCTCGACGATGAGGATCACTTCGACATCGATGCCTTCAAGCACGCGGTCGAGGTCGTGTTTCTGGCGCAGGAGATCTCCGTCGGCTTCGCGAGCTACCCGACCGAGGCGATCGGCGATAACTCGCAGAAGTTCCGTCAGCTGGGCCAGGGCTACGCGAACCTCGGCGCCCTCCTGATGACTCAGGGCCTCGCTTACGACTCCGACGAGGGTCGTGCGTGGGCCGGAGCGATCACCGCTCTGATGACCGGTCACTGCTACGTGACCTCGGCCAAGATCGCCAAGCGCATGGGCGCGTTCGAGGAGTACA
>JBKJZQ010000102.1:0-3237 GCA_046715095.1 Actinomycetota bacterium
CGCATCCTCTCGGCGCGCGCCCTGCTATAGGGGGGCAAGCCGTCCTCGTGGGCGTTTTGATGCGGGGCCCCGTGTCGTGGGCGGTCGCCTGCAGGCGACCGGATGACTCGATCGCTGTCGAACGCCACGAGCTCCCCAAGATGTCCCAGCGTCATCCGTGGCTGAGGTGGCCGCTGCTGCGCGGCGTGATGGTGTTGGGGGAATCGTTGTCGATCGGGATCAAGGCGCTCATGATCTCCGCCAACCACGCCCTCGAAGAAGAAGAAGAGCAGATGTCCGAGAAGCAACTCGGATGGACGCTCGGGTTCGCGATGATCATGTTCTCGGCGGTCTTCATCATGTTGCCCGTGCTGGGAACCAAACTCATGGGCAACTTGTTCAACGTCTCCGCCGATCGGGACCTTGCCTACAACCTCATCGAGGGCGCGATCAGGCTGACGCTGTTCGTGGGCTATCTGTTGTTCATCGGTCAGTTCAAGGACGTCAAGCGGGTCTTCCAATATCACGGGGCCGAACACAAGACGATCTATGCGTACGAGAACGGTGATCCGATGGACCCGGCGTTAATCGACGCGAAGTACTCGACCCTCCACGTAAGGTGCGGCACCAATTTCCTGTTCATCGTGCTGTTCCTCACGATCATCGCCCACTTCTTTCTCGATCTGTTCCTATCCGCCGCTTTGGTGCCCCGGATCAGTCTTCGGTTGTTGATGATCCCTCTGCTGGCCGGATTCGGTTACGAGGCGATCAAGCTGGCGTCGCGCAACGAGAAGAGCCTCTTCTTCAAGATCTCGATGCTTCCCGGGCTGGCTCTTCAGCGGATCACGACCAAGCCGCCCACGCTCGATCAGATCGAAGTGGCGATCGCCGCGATGCAGGCGGTGGCACCCGGTTCGGACGAGCCGGCGAGCGACACCCCCGAAGCTCCCGTCTCCTGATACGGCACTAGAGTCCCCTCTATGGAACTAAGCGACGCCGTCCAGGCGCGGCTCAAGGAGACCGAGGCCCGGTTCGAACAGATCGAACTGGAGCTGGCCGATCCCTCGGTGGCGTCCAACCCCGACAAGCTGAGATCCCTGGGCAAGGAACATTCCGATCTGAAGCCGGTCGTCGAGATGTGGCGCCGGTACCAGGGCGCCCAGGGCGATCTCGACGAAGCGAAGGCGATGCTCAAAGGCTCCGGGGGCGACGAGCGCGATTACGTCGAGGAAGAGATACAGACCCAGCGCGCCGCCGTGGATCGCCTCGGCGAGGAACTGATCAAAGCCCTGGAACCAAAGGACCCGTTCGACGACCGGGACGTGATCGTCGAGATACGCGCCGGCGCGGGTGGAGACGAGGCCGGCCTCTTCGCCGCGGAGCTGTTCCGCATGTACACCCGTTACGCGGAGCAACACCGGTGGAAGACGGAGGTCCTGTCCGCCAACGAGACGGGGATCAACGGTTTCAAAGAGGTCACCTTCGCCGTCAAGGGCAAAGGCGCGTGGTCCCGCCTCAAGCATGAAGCGGGCGTGCACCGCGTTCAGCGCGTCCCCGTCACCGAATCCAGCGGCCGGATCCACACGTCCGCAGTCGCCGTCGTGGTCTTGCCGGAAGCCGAGGATGTCGAGGTGAATCTCGATCCGAACGACCTGAAGATCGATGTCTTCCGGTCGAGCGGCCCCGGCGGTCAGTCGGTCAACACCACCGACTCGGCGGTTCGTATCACGCACCTCCCGAGCGGCGAGGTGGTGTCGTGTCAGGACGAGAAGTCACAGCTCCAGAACAAAGAGAAGGGTCTGAGGATCCTGCGGGCCCGTTTGCTCCAGCTCGAGCAGGAGAAGCAGATGGCGCAGATGTCCGAGGATCGTCGCGCCCAGGTCAGGACAGCCGATCGCTCGGAGAAGATCCGCACCTACAACTTCCCCGACAACCGCGTGACGGACCACCGGATCGGCTACACGACCCACCGGTTGCCGGAGGTCCTCGAAGGCGATCTCGAGGAGATCATCGACAACCTGATCGCGAGCCGGCGCGAGAAGGGCTTAGAAGGGGAGTGACCTCCCCGTTCGACCTCGAGAGACGGGTCGCCGAGATCCTCGAAGCGACCGGTATCGAGAGTCCCGAGGCGGAAGCCAGGTGGCTGATCGAGGCGGCCTCCGGGATGGATCGCGAGATGCTGCTCGTAACGAAGGCCCGGCTCGACGACGAGGTGGTGGCTGCGGCCCTCGAGCTCGTCCGAAGGAGGACGGCCGGAGAACCCCTCCAGTACGTGACCGGGATTGCCGGGTTCCGCCGCCTCGAGTTGAACGTTGGTCCCGGGGTCCTCGTCCCTCGGCCCGAGACCGAGGTGGTCACCGAGCACGCGCTGGCCCGCATCCCGGCTGGTGGTGTGGTGGTGGATATCGGAACCGGTTCGGGAGCGATCGCGCTTGCTATCAAGGACGAACGGCCCGACGCGCGCGTGCTGGCTACCGAGTTATCGCCCGATGCGATGAGGTGGGCCGAGATGAACCGTGACGATCTCTCGCTCGAGGTGGAGCTGATCGCCTGCGATCTCCTAACGGGTCTCCCGAGCGACCTTCGTAACGAGATCGACGTGATCGTCGCCAACCCCCCGTACGTCGCAGAGGCCGACCGCGGCATCCTTCCGGCCGACGTCGTCGACCACGAACCGCATCAAGCCCTGTTCGCCGGCGAGCGCGGCACTGTGGTCATCGACGAGCTCGCCCGCGAGGCGCGAGGCTGGCTCAAGCCGGGAGGGTGGCTGGTCATGGAGATCGGGGAAGGACAAGGCGACTCGACCAGCACCACCCTGACCGCCGAGGGATACGCCGAGGTTCAGATTCACCGCGACCTCGCCGGCCGTGAACGGATCGCGGAGGCGAGAAAGGCGTGACGGATATCGACGACCTCATCGCGGCCCTGGGCTCCGGCGTACCCGTCGTCATCCCGACCGACACGGTCTACGGGGTGGCGGTGGACCTCGCCGTAGCGGGAGCGGTCCAGAAGCTTTTCGAGGTGAAGGGTCGTCCGGCGGACAAGCCGGTCCCGGTCCTGGGCCCCGATATCCCGGCGCTCCGAAGGGTGGTCGACTTCGATCAGCGCGCAGAACTGCTGGCGGAGCGTTTCTGGCCGGGCCCCTTGACCCTGGTCCTTCCGCGCGCGCGGGGCTTCACCGCCGACCTCGGTGGTGACGCGACCGGCGGGGTCGCGGTCAGGATCCCGGCCCACGATGTTGCACTGAGCGTGCTGAGA
>JBKJZQ010000103.1:0-4704 GCA_046715095.1 Actinomycetota bacterium
TTCGGCCCCCTCGAGCCTCGCGGTCGAGGCCGCGCAAAGGTTCGGGCTCACGCTGATCGGCTTCCTCCGGGGCGAGCGATTCAACATCTACTCCCATCCCGAACGGGTCGTGAGCCCCACCGGTCTCCGGTAAAACCGGGAGCCCCTCACATGTTTCACATATACCGCGGCGCGGCATAGTTTGAGCCCGGACCGAACCAGTTGAGGAGTGAAGGAAGTTGGATCCCACAGGGGTCGTGTCCGTGATCGTCGCGGGTTCCGAAGCGGACAATCGCTCACGGATATCAGCACTCATGCGTGATCACCCGCGGGTGTCGGTGACCGAGACCGTTGCGACGGCGCGGGATGCGGTCGATTCGGCGCGGCGCAGCGCGGCGCGGCCGGTGATCGTTCTCGATCTCGAGGGGATCGAGAACCCTCCGGCGGCCGCTCGGGAGTGCGCCGTCGCCGGCCCCGTCGTGGTGGTTGCGCCGAGCAACGACGATCCCCGGATCTCAGACGTCCTCCGCGCCGGTGCGGCCGCCTGTCTCGTGACCACCTCGATGACCTCTCAGCAGGTCGTCGAGGCAGTGACCAAAGCGGCCACCGGCGACAGCTACCTGGCGCCGGCGATCATCACGCGACTGTTCGAGGAGTTCAGACGGACCCCGAAGAAGGTGGAGGGCCCGGGGGGAGAGCTCACCGAGCGTGAGCGGGAGATCATGGGGCTCGTCGCCCAGGGGTTTCGCAACCGTCAGATAGCCGCGGCCTTGTTCCTCTCCGAGAAGACCGTGAAGAACCACATCAACCACATCTACCGGAAGCTGGGGGTCCGGGATCGGGACGAGGCCGTCGCGCATTGGGGTCGACAGGCTTAGGGTTTCCCATCCCCGTGCTCGGTATCGCCGGCCAGCAGATCGAGGACGTGCCCCAGGAGCGGGATCAGGACCTCGAGTCCCTCGGCGACCGCCTTCGGGCTCCCGGGGAGGTTCACGATCAGGGTCCGGCCGGCCGCACCGGCGATACCCCTGGACAGCGCCGAGAACGGGGTCTTCTCGACGCCTTTCGCCCGGATCAACTCGGCGAGGCCCGGGGCCTCGCGGTCGACGATCTGCTTGGTGGCTTCGGGTGTCACGTCGCGCGGTCCGAACCCGGTGCCTCCGGTCGTCACGATCAGCGCGATCCCGCCTTCGCATAGCCGCTGCAGCTCCCGCGTGATCCCGTCCTGATCGTCCGAGGTCACGGTTCTCTCCGAGATCTCCAGGCCGGCCTTCTCGAGGAGCTCGACCGCGAGATCTCCCGAGGTGTCTTCTCTGGTCCCGTTCGTCACGCCGTCGCTGATAGTTACGACGGCCGCGGTTCTCATGCCTGCCTTCCCATCGACCCATTGTGCCTCGTGTCCGGGCGGGCTGGGGAACTCTTCGGCCGGGGAACCCTTCAGGCTTTGGCGGTGTAAGTGGAGCGGATGTGGAGCGGGAGCGACCGGGACCAATCGAACGGTGGAGGGCCGACCACTGGATGATGGGTCGATGGACGACTCGGAACTCGTTGCCCGCACCCGGCGGGGTGATCAAGACGCGTTCGCGCGCCTCGTCAGCAGGCATCAGGGCATCGGACACCGGGTCGCCTACCTCGTCCTCCGGGACGAAGCGGAGGCCGAAGACGTCGTGCAGGAGGCATTCATGAAGGCACATCGGGCCCTCGGAGGCTTCCGGGAGGGTGCTTCGTTCCGGACCTGGTTCCTGACCATCGTCGGGAACGAGGCCCGCAACCGCAGGCGGTCGGAGGGGCGCCGTCTCGGCCTTGCCGTCCGGGTTGCCGGGGACCGCCGTTCGGAGGGCGCGGCCCCGTCCTCCGAAGCGGTGGTCCTCGACTCCGAAGCGAAAGAGGAACTGCTCGCCGCGATCGGGGAGCTGAAGGAGGACGACCGCCTGGTGATCTCGTACCGCTACCTGCTCGAGATGAGCGAGGCTGAAACTGCGGCGGCTCTCGATTGTCCTTTGGGGACCGTCAAGTCGCGTCTCTCGAGGGCGATGGCTCGCCTGAGGGAGTCTCTGGTCGAAGGAGGAACGCGAGCGTGAACTGGTCCGAGGCCAACCTCGAGGCGGCGCTCGTCGACCTTTCCCGTTCGGTGGAGTGGCCCCCAGCCCCCGATGTCTCCGACCGGGTCCGCGCTCGGACCAGAGCGCGGCCCGTCTCCTCGGGTCCACTCAGAGCACGCCGGATCGCTCTTGCAGCGGCCGCCGTCGCACTTGGCGTGTCCGGGGCCCTGTTCGCGGCACCGGGGGTCCGGGAAGCGGTAGCGGACTTCCTCGGGCTCGGCCGCGTCAAGATCGAGACGCGTGAGACGGTTCCAACCCCGACGACCACAGCCTTAGCTTTCGGGCTCGGGCGGGAGGTGAGCCTCGAGGAGGTCAACGAGCGGTTCGGTCACGTCGAGGTCCCCGGGATCCTCGGGGAGCCGGACGCCGTCTACCTCTCGGATCTCGACGAGTTCGTCGCGCTTGTCTACGATCCGAGCGCGGAGCTCCCCGAGATCGCCGATACGAGGGCAGGGCTCATCGTCTTCCGGCTGCCGGGCTTCCCGCCCGGCGAGTATCTGGAGAAGACCCTCGGACCGGATGCCCGTATCCGCCGCGTGGCGGTGAACGGTGTCGAGGGGCTCTGGGTCCGGGGTCGCGAGCACGCCCTGGGCTTCGAAGGAACCATCCGGACCTCGGGCAACGCCCTTATCTGGCAAGAGGAAGAGGTCACCTTCCGGATCGAGTCGATGACGGGGCTAAGAGAGGTTCTCGAGGTCGCTCGAAGCCTCGAGTAGCGTGCTCCGGTTCCCGCTCGTTTGATTTTCTCACCTCCGTCGGTTACAAAGCGGTTACCTCATCAAGAGGGGGCAGAGGGATCCAGCCCTGCGAAGCCCCGGCAACCCACCCCAATGAGGGGGAAGGTGCCAAATCTGGCCCGAGCAGACGCCCGGGGGAGATGAGATGGTGCGATGCGCCCCTCCGTCCGTCGAGTAGACGAGAGGAGGCAGCATCACCGTGACCCACCTAGAGACGAGCGCTCTCACCGAGCGCGCCCTCAGCCGCCGGACCGCGGATGTACCCCAGATCCCGGAGACGCTCGAGTGGGGGAACGCGCGCGCCCTTCAATGCAAGGAGTGTGGGAACGAGACCGCGCTCGCACCGGAGCACGTCTGCGGGTTCTGTTTCGGCCCCCTCGAGGTCGTCTACGACTACGAGAGGATCGCCGCCACGACCAGCCGGGAACGGATCGCAGCGGGACCTCCGACGATGTGGCGCTACGCCGATCTGCTGCCGGCCCCCAACATCGAGTGGGTCGACATCGGGGCGGGATGGTCGAGGTTGATAGAAGCCCCTCGTCTGGCCGCGGAGATCGGGCTGAAGAAACTGTGGCTGAAGTTCGAGGGCACCAACCCGACGCATTCGTTCAAGGATCGTGTCGTCACCGTGGCGCTGACCGCGGCGCGAGCGTTCGGGTTCGAAGTCGCCGCGTGTGCGAGCACCGGCAATCTAGCGGGAGCGGTCGCCGCGCACGCGGCGGCCTCCGGCATGAAGAGCGTCGTGTTCATACCGGAGGGACTCGAGACGGGCAAGGTCGCGGCTGCAGCCGTTTATGGCGGTGAGCTGATCGCGGTCAAGGGGTCCTACGACGACGTCAACCGGTTGTGCGCCGAGCTGTGCGGCGTCAAGAACTGGGCCTTCGTCAACGTCAACGTGCGCCCCTACTACTCGGAGGGCTCCAAGACGCTCGGCTATGAGATCGCGGAACAGCTTGGGTGGAGAACCCCGGACGCGGTCGTCATCCCCGTCGCCTCCGGCTCGCTCCTCACCAAGGTCAAGAAGGGCCTCGACGAGTTGCACCTGGTTGGGCTCCTCGACGAGGCTCCCCAAACGGCGATCCATGGTGCGCAGGCCTACGGCTGCTCACCGGTCGCGGCCGCGTTCGAGGAGGGGGCCGAGGACTTCCGTCCGGTGAAGCCCGACACGATCGCCAAGTCGCTGGCGATCGGCAACCCCGCCGATGGTTACTACGCGCTGAAGGATGTGCGTGCGACTGGAGGAAGCGTCGCACGCGTTCCCGAGGAGGCAGTTGCCGATGGGATGAAGCTCCTCGCGCGCACCGAAGGGATCTTCACCGAGACCGCGGGGGGCGTGACGGTGGCGACGCTTGAGAAACTAGTGCGCGAAGGCGCGGTGAGACACGACGATGAGACGGTCGCGCTGATCACCGGCGTCGGACTGAAGACGATCGAAGCGCTGGGAGACGTAGGTCCGTCGCACGTCATCGCGGCGAACGTCGAGGCTGTCGACCGAGTACTGGAGGGAACCAGATGAGCGTGACCGTGAAGATCCCCACCCAGCTGCGAACCTTCACGAACGGCGCTTCGGAGGTCGAAGCAACGGGGGACACGATCGGAGATCTCGTGACCGAACTCGGGAGGAGACATCCCGGCATCACTGAGCGCCTGGTCGACGACACCGGCAAGCTCCGGCGCTTCGTGAACATCTACCTCGACGAGGAAGATGTGCGTTTCCTCGAGAACCTCGACACGTTGGTTCCCGAGGGTGCCAGGATCTCGATCATCCCGGCGGTCGCGGGGGGCTGAGCCCGTTACCCGCGACGCCGCTCGGCTAGCTCTGTTTGACTACATCGAATGCTTCTATAACCAGCGCCGACGTCACTCAGCGAAAGCGGGTCAGGTCC
>JBKJZQ010000104.1:0-4187 GCA_046715095.1 Actinomycetota bacterium
GCGACTTGATCTTCGAGACCCGTCACCCGCACCTTGGTCGAGTAGTCCTCCCGTTGACGCACTTCGAGTCGAGACGCAAGGCGCGACAGAGCGAAGTTCACCACGATGAACATGAGCCCGATGACGAGGTAGACCTGCAGCGGAGGTCCTTTGACGAACTCGGCTGTGAAAGGGTTCGCGTTCGTGACCGTCTTGGCGTGCCTCAACACCTCGCGGATACCGATGATGCTCACCAGCGTGGTGTCCTTGTTGAGCGTGATCAGCTGCGACACGGTGGCCGGCACCATCCGGCGTAGGCCTTGCGGCAAGATCACCAGCCTCATCGACTGCCAGTACCTCATCCCGAGGGAGGCCGCTGCATCTCCTTGACCTTTCTCGAGAGACACGATCCCCGCTCGCATGATCTCGCACATCACGGCCGAGTTGTAGATCACCAACCCCAGGATCGCGGCGAGGATGCGACCGTTCTCGTATGCGGATGGGAAGAAGGACGGGACGTTGTCCTCCCAAGCGGAGTACCAGTCACCGGGTAGCGCCAGAGCGAAGAACAAGAGAACGAAGATCAGAGGCAGGTTCCGCCATACATCTACCCAGGTACGGGCGGTCCCCGAAACGGCCTTCGCCTTCGACAGGTTTCCCAGCGCCAAGAGCAGGCCGATCACCAAGGAGAAGACCATGGCGACGACCGCGATCTGCAGGTTGATGAGGAACCCTTGGAAGATGAAGCGGAGGTTGTTGCCCGAGGTGATCCATTCCCAGTTGCCCGGGTCGAAGAGGTACGTCATCGCCTGATCGCCAACCGCGTCTCGAGCTTGCGCACGATCACCGTCATGGTGATCGTGATGATCAGATAGCCGATCGTGGCCCACAGGAAGGTCTGATAGAGCTTGAAGTTGGTGGCGTAGATCTGCCTGGTCCTCAAGAGTAGGTCGTTGATCGCGAGCAACGAGCCTCCGAGGATCGCCGAGTTCTTGGTCATCGCGATGATGAGGTTTCCGATCGGCGGGATCACGGTCCTGAGCGCTTGCGGAAGCACGATCTTGGTTAGTACCGCTCGTTGGGTGAAGCCGAGCGAGAGCCCGGCTTCCGCCTGGCCCTGTCCGACGGCGAACACTCCGGAGCGGATCGATTCGGCGACGTAGGCCGCGGTGTAGAGACCGAGGCACGCGGCTCCCGCGATGAAGCGGTCGAGCGAGACGATCCCCGCCCGGTTGATGCCGTCGTAGACGAGGTAGACGAGGACCAGCAGGGGGATGTTGCGGAAGAACTCGACGTAGATGAATCCGATGCGATTGAGGAAGGTCGAGGGCGCTGCACGCAGGGCGCCGACCGTCACCCCCACGACCATCGCGATAAGGAACGCGGCCCCCACCACCTGGCAAGTGGTGAGGAAGCCGGACAGGTAATCCGGGAAGTTGTTGCTCAGTACCTTCCAGTAATCACCCATCCGGCTTCCCTCCTACGCCTGCTAGCAGGTTTCGTCGCAGGGGAAGAGGTCGAGCGCGTCCTGCAGCGTGTAGTCCTGGGGAGCTTCGGGCTCGTCCTCGACGTACTGTCCCACCCAGGTGTCGTAGATCTCCTGCCAGGTGCCGTCGTCGAACGACTCCTCGATGGTCTCGTCGAGGAACGCCTGGAACTCCGTGTCGCCGTCTGTCAGCCCTGCGCCGTAAGGCTCGGTGGTGAGTGGGTCTCCGACCAGCTTCATCGGGAAGTCCTCTCCGGCCTGGATGATCATGCCGGTCAGGATGATGTTGTCGGTCGAGACCGCGTCCACCTGGCCGTTCTGCAGCAGGGTGAGACAGTCGCTGTATTGCTCCACGGTTCTGATGTCGGAGTCGGGGGCCTGTTCTTCGAGCGTGGCCTCGTAGGTCGACCCGAGGGCGGTGCAGACGCTGGTGCCACCGACAAGATCATCGATCCCTGCGATGTCACTCTCTTCCGGGACCAAGATGAGCCCCTGCGCGATGAAGTACGGGCGGGAGTAATCGATCTCGGCGTCCCGGTCCGTGGTGATCGTCATCGTGGAGAGGACGAGGTCGACGGTGCCGTCCTGGAGGAACGGGATCCGGTTGTCGGAGATCGCTTCACGGAAGACCGGCTCCACTCCCAGCTTCTCCGCGATGTACTTGCCGAGGTCGACGTCGAAGCCCTCGATCTCGCCCGACTGTGGGTTCTCGAACCCGAACGGTGGAACGTCGTACTTCACGCCGATGGTGATCTCTCCCGCCTCTTGCAGGTCGGCCATCGTCGTGCCCGCTTCGAATTCCTCGGCCCCGACATCAGCACCGGGGTCAGTGCCTCCGTCCTCATCGCTGCCGCATGCAGCTCCGATCAAAGCGAGTAGAGCCACGATCACCGTGGCCAGTTTCCAGTTCCACGTGCTTCGCATGGTGCTCCCTTCCGAACCGCCCACTGCGGTCCTTGCCGCGTGCCTGACTTAGCTTAGTGGTGAAGGATCTTGTCGACGAAGTCGCGCGCTCGTTCGCTCTTGGCGTTCTCGAAGAACTCCTTCGGAGGGGCCTCCTCGACGATGGCGCCCTCGTCGATGAACACGATGCGGTCGCAAACCTCGCGCGCGAAGCCCATCTCGTGCGTGACGACCATCATGGTCATCCCGTCGCGGGCGAGATCCCGCATGACGTCGAGGACCTCCCGGATCATCTCCGGATCGAGTGCTGAGGTCGGTTCGTCGAAGAGCATCAGCTTCTGGTCCATCGCCAAGGACCGTGCGATCGCCACGCGTTGTTGTTGGCCGCCTGAGAGATCCGCAGGGAACGAGTCTGCCTTTTCGGGGATCCCAACCCGTTCGAGGAGCTCTCTCGCGCGCTGGTCGGCCTCTCCTTTGGGGGAGCCTTTGACCTCGATCGGTCCGATCGTGATGTTCTGGAGCACGGTCTTGTGGGGGAAGAGGTTGAACTGTTGGAAGACCATGCCCATCTCAGCGCGCAGCTTGTGAACCTCTTTGCCCGCGCCGGAGATCGACCGGCCGTCGAACTGAATGTCCCCGGAGTCGATGGTCTCGAGCGCGTTGATGCACCGTAGCAGCGTCGACTTACCCGATCCAGACGGCCCGGCGATGACGATCGCCTCGCCCCGGCCGATCGTGAGATCGATGTCTTTCAGCACTTCGTTCGCGCCGAAAGACTTCCGAACGCCGGCGATCTCCACAAGGTGCTGATTTTCACACATCAAGGGCTGAAGTGTACCGGATGGTAGTTCTCCGATGGAGAAGGCCCCGGTTGCCCCGGGGCCTTCGTCACACCAGATCGAGGTCGGTTCTAGATGTCGTAGTAGAGGTAGAACTCGTACGGGTGGGGACGGAGCCTGAGCTCGTCGACCTCGTGCGTCCTCTTGTAGTCGACCCAGTGCTCGATCACGTCTTCGGTGAACACTCCGCCTTCGAGCAGGAACTCGTGATCGGCTTCCAGCGCGTCGAGGGCTTCTTCGAGCGAGCCCGGAACCTGCGGGACCGCCGCCAGCGCCTCGGGCGGCATGTCGTAGAGGTCCTTGTCGACCGGCTCGGGCGGCTCGATCTTGTTCTTGATCCCATCGAGCCCCGCCATCAGCAGCGCCGGGAACGCGAGGTACGGGTTGCAGGATGCATCCGGACAGCGGAACTCGATGCGCTTCGACTTCGGAGACTTCGAGTACAGCGGGATGCGCACCGCCGCCGACCGGTTCCTCTGCGAGTAGACGAGGTTCACCGGAGCCTCGTAGCCCGGCACCAGTCGCTTGTACGAGTTCGTGGTCGGAGCGCACAGCGCCAGGAGCGCCGGAGCGTGCGCCAGCAAGCCGCCGATGTAATAGCGAGCCATGTCCGAAAGCTGCGCGTAGCCGAGCTCATCCCAGAAGAGCGGCTCGCCGTTCTTCCACAGGCTCTGGTGGACGTGCATGCCGGAGCCGTTGTCCTGGAAGATCGGCTTAGGCATGAACGTGATCGTCTTGCCGAACTTGAGGCCGACGTTCTTGACCACGTACTTGTAGAGCATCAAGCGGTCGGCCATCGTGACGAGATCAGAGAACCCCATGTCGATCTCGCCTTGACCGGCGGTGCCGACCTCGTGGTGGTGAACCTCACAGGGGATCCCCAGCTCACGCAGCGTAAGGACCATCTCGCTCCGGAGGTCCTGGAAGTGGTCCATCGGGGGGACGGGGAAGTAGCCTTCTTTGTAGCGAGGCTTGTAGCC
>JBKJZQ010000105.1:0-4974 GCA_046715095.1 Actinomycetota bacterium
ATCTGCGCCCTGCGGGAGTCCTACGAGGAGGTCGGGCTCTTGCTGGCCTCGGGGCCACTCGAGGGCCTGTCACAGGCGGATGCCTCAGATGCGGCGGCGTTCCTCGCCGACTGCCTCGCCGCCTCACTCACGCTCGCAACCGACGCCCTGGTCCCGGCGGGCCGGTGGATCACGCCGCTTCACTCGCCGATCCGTTTTGACGCCAGGTTCTTCCTCGCCCGCGTGCCGGGTGGGTGGGAGCCGACCCCCGATCCTGGAGAAGTGGATTCGTGCCACTGGCTGTCGCCCGCCGGCGCGCTGGCCGGGTTCGCGGCCGGCGACATGATGATGGTCCCGCCGACGATCGAGATGCTCCAACGACTCGATTCCTTCGAGACGGTCGAGGAGACGCTCGAGGGTCTCCGCAAGGATGCGATGAAGCAGGGCGGCGTCATGAACGTCCGCCTGTCTCCCCTCGTGCGGCTCGTGCTCGCTCCGAACCCGGGTCTGATGACCGGTCCGGGGACCAGTAGCTACGTGGTCGGGACCGGGCCGGTGGTCGTGATCGACCCCGCCGTGTCCGTCCCGGAATACATCGAGGCCCTCGTCGGTGGGGAAGAGGTCGCCGAGATCCTCGTGACCCATCGCCACTCGGATCACACCGGTGGCGTTGCTGCAGTGGTCGCACGCACGGGGGCCCCGGTACGTGCCTTCGGTCCGGTGCAGGCCGGCGGCGTGGACGTCGTCGAGCTTCACGACGGCGACGAGATCGAGGCCGGGGCCACGCGGCTCGTCGCGCTCCACACGCCGGGTCATTCCTCGGATCACCTGTGCTTCTTCATGAAGGACGCCTCGACGCTGTTCGCGGGAGACAACATCCTCGGCGAAGGGACCGCGGTCATTGCTCCCCCGGACGGCAACATGGGGGACTACCTCGAGAGCCTCACGCGGATGAGGTCGCTCGGTCTCGATCGGATCTATCCGGGCCATTTCTTTTCGCTCGACGGGGGCAACGAGATCATCGACCGTCTGCTGGCCCACCGGGTCGAGCGTGAGGCGGCGATCCTCGCGGCGTTGTCGGACGGTCCCCTTACCCCGGAGGAGATCGTCGCGCGGGTCTACACCGACACGCCGTCTCATCTCCACGCGCTCGCTCAGTACTCGGTGCTCGCCCATCTCGAGTTCGCCGAGGCCAAAGGGACAACTCTTCGAGACGGGATTCGTTGGAGATTGGTAAGGAAGGTTCACGGCGAGTAGGAGGATGGGTGCAGTGCCGGGGCCGCCGGATGCGCCTTCTCTGAGGCGATTCAGTATTGGATAGGTAGTGGTGGGACGGATGATGACCTGGTGAGGGTCCCCCGTCGGGGAGATCCGATACCGCGCGGGAGCTGGGGATGGGCGGTACGAGTCGCCGAACTCGTCGCCTGGAGTGGCGCATCCCTCCTCCTGATCCTGCTGTTCGTCGCCCATCTGAGCGATACGTCCCGGGGCGTTGGGCTCATGGGGGTTGGGGTCCTCGTCGTCTGGCTGGGCACGCTGTTCCACATCTTGATGCCGAGGTTCGGCGCCCGGGGCTGGCTCCTGTGGGTCGCCGTCGTGGTCGACGTGGGCCTGACCACAGGTTTCTACGCGCTCCTGAGAGACGACATCGCGTCGGTCGAGCTGATCTTCATCCCGGCGATCGTGGCCGTCGGCCTCCTCGGCCGCCTGCGCGGCGCCATCCTGGCCCCCATCCTGGCGATGGCCGGGTACGTGGGGGTCTCGGAGCTCGCCGGCGAGGCCCTGGATGCCGGGTCGATAACGCTTGCCGCCGGCGTGTTCGTGTTGTCGGGCGGGGTCGCAGGACTCGTCGCCCGGGAGCTCCGTCTTCACTACCGCGCCGAGCGCGAGGAGCACCGCCTCGCGACCGCGGTCCGGTACCGGCTGATGGCGGTCCTCGATGCGGTCGACGAGGCGATCGTGTTCAGCGACCGCGCCGGGACCGTGCGCGTGGTGAATCGCCGCGCCGGCGAGATGTTCGAGATCGATCCCGATCAGCACCTCGGTCTTCCTCTCGTCCAGCTCCAGCGGTCCCTGGCGCGCAGCACGGAAGATCCCGAGGGCTACATGGAGATGTTTCAGCAGCTCCGCGACGACCCGGAGATCGAGATCCGCTCCGAGATCGAGCAGATCCTCCCCGAGCTCCGGCGCCTCCGTCTCTACTCGGGCCCGGCACTCGACGAAGCGGGGTTGCTCGTCGGCCGCATCGATGTCTACACCGACATCACCGCGACGGTCAGGCGCGCCGCCGAGATCCAGGGTCTCTACGAGCAAGCGAGGACCACCGCCGAGAGCTACCAGAGGAGCTTGCTCCCGAGCTCGGCACCCGTGCTCCCTCGCCACAGTTTCGTCACGCACTACGTGCCCGCTGCAGGACGGCGCGCCGTGTGCGGAGACTTCTACGACTTCGTTCCGTTGTCCGACGGCCGCGTTGCCGTCGTGCTTGCCGATATGTGCGGCATCGGACCCGACGCGGTCAGCGAAGCAGCGCTTACCCGCTACACGCTCAAGTCGTTGATCCTCGATCACCCCGATCCCGACAAACTGCTTGACCGGATGAACTCGTTCTTCGCGGGCGACATGTCGCCCGATCGGTTCGTCCGTATCTTCGTCGGCATCCTCGACCCCGAGCGCGCGGTCCTCGAGTATGCGAACGCGGGCCACGTTCCTCCGGCGCTCTATCGAGCGTCGACGGGAGACGTCGGATGGCTCGGCGAGCGCGGCATCCCTCTGGCGGTGGATCCCGATGCGGTGTTCGGGGTCGGCCGCGTCGAGCTCGAGCCCGGAGACATGTTCGTCCTCTACACCGATGGAGTCACCGAAGCTCCTCGTAACGGGAAGCCGTTCGGCCAGAAACGCTTCATCGATGTGATCGAGCGTTACGGTGCGGGCACCCCCGGTGAATTGACGCAGGCGATCCGGCGCGGTGTGGACGCGTGGGTCGGAGATGGTGAGCTCCGGGATGACATCGCTCTGCTCGTGTGCCAGGTTGTCCCCGACGCGACGATCGGCGAGCCGAGCCGGGAGCTCGTGCTTCCGAACGAACCCTCTCGCCTCTTCGAAGTGCGCAAGTTCATCAGGATGTTCCTCGCCGATATCAGGACCCCCGTCGATGTCGCTACCGAGATCGGACTTGCCGCGGGGGAGGCGGCGGGGAACGCGTGCCGGCACGCTCGCCGGCCGGATGGGTGGAGCGAGATCAGGATCCAGTGCTCCCTCGAAGGAACCAAGGTCACGATCACGGTCGCCGATGACGGGCCCGGGTTCGACCCCGACGAGGTCGCCGCACGGGGCCTCCCCGACCGCTTCGCCGCCGGGGGCCGGGGCCTCTACCTGATGGGTGAGCTGATGGACGACGTGAGATGGAAGACCTCCCCCGAGGGGACCACGGTCACGATGACGAGGGACATCTCCAAGGTTCGGATGCGCGATGATGCGTACTTGACCCCTCGGTCAAGTTTCTACCAACCGGCAGCCGGAACCCAGCACTAGGAGGAACGGATGACTCGAGAAGCCGTCATCGTCGATGCAGTACGGACTCCCATGGGCAAGCGGGGCGGGAAGCTGAAGGACTGGCACCCCGTCGACCTCCTTGCCGAGACGCTCAAGGAATCGGTCGCGCGCACCGGTATCGAGCCGGGCCTCGTCGACGACGTGATCTGCGGGTGCGTCTCGCAGGTCGGCGAGCAGTCGCTCAACGTCGGTCGCAACGCATGGCTCGCCGCCGGCCTCCCCGAGGAGGTCCCCGCGACGACCATCGATCGCCAGTGTGGTTCGTCCCAGCAAGCGGCTCACTTCGCCGCGCAGGGTGTCATCGCCGGTGCCTATACGGTCGCGATCGCATGCGGCGTCGAACACATGACCCGGGTTCCGATGGGTTCCTCGGCATCGAGCGGCGGCTTCCCGTTCCCCGAGTCGCTCATGTCCCGGTACGAAGGCGGGCTCGTCCCGCAGGGGATCTCGGCCGAGATCATCGCCGAGAAGTGGTCGATCACTCGTGAAGAGGTGGACGCGTTCAGCGCGCGGTCGCACACGCTTGCGGGCCAGGCGACCCAGGAGGGCTGGTTCAAGAACGAGATCCACCCGATCAAGGTCGAGACCGAGAACGGCACCGAGCTGTTCGATACGGACGAAGGCATCCGCACCCCGAACCTCGAGAAGATGGCGCAGCTGCAGCCGGCGTTCAAGTCCGACGGCATCGTGACCGCGGCGAACTCGTCGCAGATCACCGACGGCGCCTCGGCCCTGATGATCATGACTCCGGAGAAAGCCAAGGAGCTCGGACTCACCCCGCGTGCCCGGTTCCACACGTTCGCTCTCGCCGGCACCGATCCGATCACGATGCTGACCGGCCCGATCCCCTCGACCAAGAAGGCTCTCGATCGCTCCGGCCTGTCGCTCTCCGACATGGACGCGGTCGAGATCAACGAAGCCTTCGCTACCGTCGTGCTCGCGTGGAAGAAGGAGCTCGGCATCGAGGACGATTGGTTCGAAGAGCACGTCAACGTCCAAGGCGGCGCGATCGCCCTGGGTCACCCCCTCGGCGCGTCCGGCGGGCGGCTCATGACGACGCTCCTCCACACCCTCGAGCGCACCGGCGGCCGTTACGGCCTCCAGACGATGTGCGAAGGCGGGGGCCTGGCGAACGCAACGATCATCGAACGCCTGGGCTAACTCCTTGCGGGCCCTGTGACCCAGACCTCGGAGCGGCCGCCTCCGGCGACCGCACAATCATTCAACACCCACCCCCGGGCTCAATATCCGCGCAGAGAGCCTCCCCCTTTCGCGCACAGAACCGCCCCCTGCACCCCCGTCCCTGCCCCGAACCAGGGGGCCTCCGGCCCCCGCCCCAGGGCCCATTTCCGCGCACAAAACCCCTGTGGCTTGCTCTAGAGGTCACGCCAGGGTCTTTGAGCGCGGAAAGAGAGAGAGGCTAGTCGGTGGAGGGGTCGGGTT
>JBKJZQ010000106.1:0-10720 GCA_046715095.1 Actinomycetota bacterium
ACTGTGTACTGCCATCCTCGGTGAGATGTCCAAAGACCTCGCGCGCTTCGGGAGGCAAATCGAGGTCTTCCGCTCGTTCGATGCGCTCCGTTGCGGAGATTCGCGACGACATTGTCCTCTCCCTCGGCTAGAGCAGAGTCGCTTAGGCTCGGCTGGTCAGATAAAATACGTACAAGAATGATGTCGACTCGCAAAGCGCGCCCCTTGACTGCCAACCTCTCTTCACTGTACGCCGCGTGATGCGCTACCTGCTATAGGGCCGCGAAAAGATGGATTCTCCTGTGAGCTGGGCCATACTCATCATGCGAGGGTTTCTGCCTCGTACCGCTCGCGTGTAAAAGGGATAGCGACTAGAATCCTCGCATGCCCAAGTACCGGATCGGTCAGGCCGCTAACCTCCTCGGGGTCAGTCCCGACACCGTCAGGCGCTGGGCGGACGCCGGGAAGCTGGCGATCACCCGCACGGAGTCGGGCCACCGTCTCGTCGACGGGGCCGACCTCGCCCGGGTGGCCACCGAGACGACGGATGCCCCCGAGCCCGAGCTGATCGCCGCACAATCGGCGCGCAATCGGTTCCCCGGGATCGTCACCAAAGTTACGCGGGACACGGTTATGGCACAGGTCGAGATCCAGGCGGGACGGCACCGGATCGTTTCGCTCATGTCACGGGAAGCAGCCGATGAGCTGGAGCTCGAGCCGGGCGTGCTGGCGGCGGCCGTCGTGAAGGCAACCAACGTGATCGTCGAGAAAGGCGTCGGGTGAGACTTCGGTCGGTCGCATCGGTGATGGTCGCGCTCTTGCTCGGTGCTTGCTCGTCCGGTGCCGCGGCGGATGGGTCGAAGGAAAGGTTGACCGTATTCGGCGCCGCTTCGTTGACCGAGGCGTTCGCCGATATAGGAGTCGCGTTCGAGGACGACAACCCCGGGGTCGACGTAACCCTCAGCTTCGCCGGGACGCCCGATCTGGTGGCACAAATAGAACAGGGGGCCGGGGCCGAGGTTCTCGCCTCCGCCGATGAAGCGAACATGGAACGGATCGTCGAGGGCGGCCTCACCGAGACGGAGCCACAGGTCTTCGCGACCAACCGTTTGGAGATCGTGGTCGAGCCCGGCAATCCCAAGGGCATCGGGGGCCTGGCCGACCTCGCGGCCGACGATCTGATCGTGGTCCTTACGGCGCCGGAGGTCCCTGCCGGGAGATACGCGGCGCAGATACTGGACGAGGCCGGCGTACGGGTCGAAGCCGACTCGCTCGAAGTCGACGTCAAAGCGGTCCTGACCCGGGTGTCCCTGGGGGAAGCGGACGCCGGGATCGTCTACACGACCGACGTGGTCGCCGCTGGCGAGAGCGTCCAGGGGATCGAGATCCCGGCGGATCAGAACGTGATCGCCCGCTATCCCATCGCCGTGCTCGCGGGAGGTTCTGAGACCGCCCAAGCGTTCGTGGACTTCGTGCTGTCGGTCGAGGGACAGGAGTTGCTCGAAGCAAGCGGGTTCGGACCGCCATGAGACGAGCAACGCCTGCACCTCCGGTAGCCCTGCTCGTGCCGGGGGTGCTCGCAGTGATCTTCCTCGCCCTTCCCCTGGTGGCATTGATCGTCAAAGCCCCCTGGAGTGAGTTAGGGAACGAACTCTCTTCGCCTGAAGTGCTCGACGCCTTGAGGGTGTCGCTGGTGACGTCCTTATCGGCGGCCGCTCTCGCCACCGTGCTGGGCTTGCCGCTCGCGTACCTCCTCGCCCGCGTCACCTTCCCGGGACGGCGACTCGTGAGAGGCCTGGCTCTGCTACCCCTCCTTCTTCCGCCGGTGGTCGGCGGCCTCGCCCTGCTGCTCGCGTTCGGTCGCCGTGGGATCGCGGGGGAGTGGCTGCTAGACGCGTTCGGGCTGTCGCTGCCATTCTCGACCGCCGGGGTCGTTATGGCGCAGACGTTCGTGGCGATGCCGTTCCTCGTCCTCACCGCAGAGGGGGCGCTGAGGAACCTCGATCCGCGCTTCGAGGAGGCCGCCTCGACGATGGGAGCGACGCGGATCTCGATCTTCTTCCGAGTGATCGTTCCGATGATCCTGCCGTCGATCGGGGCCGGCGCACTCCTCGCGTGGGCCAGGGCCGTCGGCGAATTCGGAGCCACGATCACCTTCGCAGGCAACCTCCCGGGGGTGACGACATCGATGCCGGTCGAGGTCTACATCGCCCTTCAGACGAGACCGGAGACCGCGATCGTTCTCAGCCTGATCCTTCTGGTGGTGTCGCTGGCGATCCTCGTCGGACTCAAGGACAGATGGCTGCAACGATCGTGAGCCTGTCGGCCGATGTACGCGTCGAACTGAACGGCACATCCGTGGAGGCGAGGCTCGACGTGGACGCCGGCGAGATCGTCGTCCTCCTCGGCCCGAACGGCGCCGGTAAGACGACGCTCTTGCGCGCGCTCGCCGGCCTACTCGGTCCCTGCGGGAATGTCTCGCTCGGCGGGCGCGACCTGGACGGGCCGCGTACCTTCGTTCGCCCCGAGGAACGCAGGGTCGGGTTGATGTTCCAGGACCTCCTTCTGTTCCCGCACATGACGATCGAGGAGAACCTCCTCTTCGCGGCGCGGTCCTCGGGCGCCGGAAGGACGGATGCCCGGAAGCGCGTCGCCGAGATCATCGACACCTTCGAGCTGAGGGATCTGGCCGGGGCGCGGCCGCAGAGCATCTCGGGAGGAGAGAAGCAGCGCGCGGCGCTCGCCCGCGCACTCGCAGGTCAACCGGACGCACTTCTGCTGGACGAACCGTTCGCCGCGCTCGATGCGTCCTCGAGGGTCGAGATGAGGTCGATCGTGTCCCACCACTTGAGAGGTTTCGGTGGGCCCACCGTGCTCGTCACGCACGACCCGCTCGAGGCCCTGGTCCTGGCCGACCGGGTCGTGGTCCTGGAGGAGGGCAGGATCGTCCAGGAAGGCACGCCCGACGACCTACGGTCCCGTCCTCGTTCGTCCTATGTTGCCAGCGTCGTCGGCATCAACCTCTTCCGCGGCGTGGCGACGGGGGGGCGCATCGAGACCGGCGCCGCCACCCTCGTGGCGGCGACTGAGATCGAGGGAGAGGTCTTCGCCTCGGTTCACCCGCGGGCGGTCGCGCTCTACCGGGGCCGGCCCGAGGGGACCCCGAGGAACGTCTGGAGGGGCCGCGTGACCGCCGTCGACAACGAGGGGGACCGGCTGCGCGTCCGGATCGAGAGCGACCTCCTGATCGTGGCCGAGATAACGCCTGGCGCCCAGGCCGAACTGGCGATCGCTCCGGGCTCGGAGGTATGGGCGTCGGTGAAGGCGACCGAGGTGGCCGTCTACCCCGCCTGAAACCACCCTTGGGGTTGGTTTGGTTAGCCCCGCCCCCCGGCGATCAGGCGGGCCTCGGGGCTCGCCCGCAGTCGCAGCATGGCCCACGCTCCCAATATCGGGCCGGGCGCGAGGAACGCGAACGCCCATCGCCACGAGTAGTGGTCTTCGAGGAACGGGATCAACCAGATGGTCGCCACGGTCAATGTGAACCCGATCGCAAGCTGAAGGGTGAGGGCGGTGCCGACGTAGGCCTGGTCCGCCAGCTCGGTCACGATCGTCGAGAACTGAGCCGAGTCGGCGACCACGGCGAAGCCCCATATCGTTCCGACCAGCACCGCCAGCCATGGGGGACCGCCGAACGTGAAGCCCACGACGACCGCCGCCGCGCCGGAGATCATCATCATCGTTGCGGTCGTCTTGGTACGTCCCCAGCGATCGCCCAGGATGCCGCCGGCCCAGCAGCCGAGCCCGCCGATGGCGATCACCCAGAAGGTCGCGTACGCGGCAGACGACCCGACCGACAGGCCCCGATCCGACAACGAGTCGGAGAAGAAAACGACGAACCACGCCCACATCGCGTAGAGCTCCCACATGTGACCGAAGTAACCAAGGCACGCGAGGCGTACACCGCGATCGGCGAGCACCGATGAAGCCTTGCTGGGGTCGAACACCGCGCGCGGGAACGGAAAGGGTCCCTCCTCGATCGTCGCCTTTACGAGGACGCCGCCCGCCGCGGTCAGCAACGAGGTGACGGCGACGACCATCTTCCAGTCGAGGCCGCCGAGTCCGTTGACCAGATGAGGTGCCGCGGAGCCGATCGTGATCGCCCCGACGAGGATCCCGAGGGCCGTCCCCCGCCCCCTCCTGAACCATGTCGACATGAGCTTCAGCGCCGGCGGATACACCCCCGCCAGGAAGAACCCGGTGGCGAATCGCAGCGGGATGCCCGTCCCCGGCCCGGTCGCCAAGAGCAGCAGGAGGTTGGCGGTCGCTGCACCCAGCGCCCCCAGGAGGATCACGCGCGTGGGGGGCATGATGTCGGAGAGATTCAAGATGCTCAAGAACAGAGCCCCGGCGACGAACCCCAGTTGCACCGCGATCGTGAGCCACGATCCGGCCGAAGTAGAGAGGCTCCACTCGACTCTTAGCTGCGGGATCACAGCAGAGGCCGAGAACCACGTCGTCATCCCGAGGACGAGGCCGGCGGCCAAGAGCCTCAGGGCCCGGTATCTCCCCGGGACGGCGATCTCCTCTATCTGAAGGCCCCTTGCACCGCTCCAGTATGTCGCTGAATCGAAGCCCGGGCGAGGTTCGTAAATCTTTGGTATTCTTACTCCCTTGTTAATAGTGCAAAGTCGGATGGAGAGCAATCATGGGACACGAGAGAACCGCACATCCCTACGACGACGTCGACGTGATCGACGCTCGGGCCCCGCGCTTCAACCAGGCGACCGTGGCCATCGTCACCCTGGCCGGGCTGCTCACCGGCTGGTGGGGGCTGATCGCCGCCATGGCCCTACAGCTGATCGTCGGGCTCCGCTTCGGCCGCAAAGCGTGCCTGCCGTGTGTCTTCTACTTCGAGGTGATCCAGTCGCGTTTCGGAGAGGGTGAGGTTGAGGACTCCCGGCCCCCGCGCTTCGCCAACATCATGGGTGCGGTGTTCCTCTCGGCTTCGGCGATCGCGTACGCGACGGGGTTGACCGTCGTGGGCCAGGTACTCGCCGTAATGGTCGCAGCCCTCGCAACGCTGGCGGTAACGACCGGTTTCTGCACCGGATGCGAGATCTACAAGCTGCTGGCGCGCGTGCGCGGCATCAAGCCCGGAAGCGTTCAGCACATCGATCTGGCCGAACTAGGCGAGACGAGAGATGAAGGCCAAGTCGTCGTCCAGTTCACACATCCGCTCTGTTCCGGTTGCCACACCGTCGAGAAGCAGCTCGTGATCGAGGGCCACCGCCTTGTTCTGGTCGATATCTCGAAGCATCGCGACCTGGCGCGCAAGTACCACGTATCCGTCGTGCCGACCGCGTTGTCGGTGCGTGCCGACGGACGCGTGTTGGAACGCCTCGCCTAAGTACTCAGGAGCTCGAACCGGGGGCCTCGAAGGCCCGCTTGAAGTCCTCCAGGACATCCCGCATCCGCTTCCAGTCTTCCGCGCTGGTCTGGAAGTTGAGCGCGAACCCGTAGTCCCCGGTGACGAACTGGAGATTCACCGCGTGGAGGTCGGCGCCGTCGTCGGTGAACGTGTACTCCCAGTCAACCGCTTCGAATCCCTGGAAGGTGGCTGCCTTGAGCGTCACGCGTTGGTAGTCACCGTGCCGGTCCGCGAACCCTCCCTCGAAACTCCTGGCGGTGCCGACCACGTCGGTCCCGGGCGTATCGGTCCAGTCGACCCTCATGTACGAGCCGGTTTCCGGATCTCTGAAGTCGACGCTTGAACCGTCCCCGATAGAGTTCACCACCGGTTCCCACCCTTCGGGGTAGGCGATCGAGTGTCTCTTCGGGAGGTCCTTCGACTTCTTCCATCCCTCCGGAACCACGCCGATCTCGGCAACCTCCTCGGGCTGCACCTGGCCCCCCGCACGCTGGTCCCGAGGCTCAGGTTCCTCCTCTCCGCCGAAAAGCATCGCCGAGCCCACTACGACTGCGATCAGGAGTCCGACGCCGGCCAGGATCAGCCGGAGGCGCGACCGAGACGGGCGCGGTTCCGGCGCGGGAGTTCTCAGCGCCGGAACCTCGACCGGAGAGGCGGGCGGGACGTCATGCAGGTGCTGCAGCCGCGGTCTCAACTCCGCCGGGGACGGACGGTCCGCAGGATCCTTCGCGAGGAGATCGCCGATGACTCCCGCCAGTGGGCCGTCGGGCGGAACGACATCGTCGTTGAGCACCGATTGCAGCGTAGCGATCGGATGGGCGCGCCCGAACGGAGGCCGACCCATCAGCGCGAAGTAGAGGGTCACGCCGAGGCCCCAGAGATCGGTGGCCGGTTGACTCCTCTTGCCCTCGGCCTGTTCGGGCGCCATGTACGCGGGGGAGCCGAGGATGTAGCCGCTCGCGGTCAGCTTCGGATCGTCGGTCACAACCGCGATACCGAAGTCGGCAAGCTTGGCACGGTCGTTGGCGGTGATCATGACGTTGGCCGGCTTGACGTCCCGATGCACGATCCCCTGCCGGTGTGCTGCTTCGAGCACGTCGAGAAGGTCGAGGGCTATCCGCGCGGCGCGCTCTGGCGACAACGGTCCCTCCCGTTGCACGAGCTCGGACAAGCTCGGCGCATCGATCAGTTCCATCGCGATATAGATGTGATCCTCCTCGTCGATCACATCGAACACGGTGACCGCGCCGGGGTGTGCCAGACCGGCCGCGGTACGCGCCTCGCGCATCACGCGCCGGCGGAGGAGCTTTCGCTCCTCTTCCCCCAGTCCCTGCGGAAGCTTGACCTCCTTGAGCGCGATCTCGCGACCGAGACGCGCGTCGAGAGCGCGCCACACGATGCCCATTCCTCCCCGTCCGAGTTCGGCGAGGAGCTCGTACCGGTCGGAGATCCGCGTGACCGCTGGCATCGTTGGGTCGTTAACCTCTCGGCTCGCCGGCTGTCCGGCTCACCACGCGTAGTCCTCAGGCGCCGTCTTGTGCCCCGGCCAGATCTCGTCGAGGCGCATGAGCGCCTTGTCGTCGAGGGTGATCTCGAGGGCTCGCTGAGCCCCGTCGAGCTGATCCATAGTGCGGGGGCCGATGATCGGCGCGGTGACCGCAGGCTGGTGCAGGAGCCACGCGAGCGCGACGTGCGCTGGCTCCTCGCCGAGGTCCGAGCAGAAGGCCTCATAGTCTTCCACCTGAGGACGTACCTCTTCGAGCTTCTCGGCCGAGCGCCCGGTCGTGCGACGGCTACCCTCTTGCTCCATCTTGAGCACGCCTCCGAGTAGACCGCCGTGGAGCGGGCTCCACGCGATCACGCCGATGCCGTAGTCCAGGGCCGCGGGGAGAACGTCGAGCTCAACCTGGCGCGTAGCGAGGTTGTAGATCGACTGTTCGGACACGAGGCCCATGAAGTTGCGGCGGTTGGCCGATTCCTGAGCCTTCGCAAGATGCCATCCGGCGAAGTTGCTCGACCCCACGTAGATGATCTTGCCCTGCTGCCTCAAGGTGGCCATCGCCTCCCAGATCTCGTCAAAGGGAGTCTCCCGGTCGACGTGATGCATCTGGTAGATGTCGATGTGATCCGTCTGGAGCCGCTTGAGAGAAGCGTCACAGGCCTGCCGGATGTTGAGCGCAGAAAGGTAGGTGTCGTTCGGCCAGTCGCTCATCGAGCCATAGAGCTTGGTTGCGATCACGGTCTTCTCGCGGCGTCCACCGCCGGTGGCGAACCACCGCCCTACGATCTGTTCGGTGAGGCCCTCGCCCTTCTTCCACCCATAGACGTTCGCCGTGTCGAAGAAGTTGATGCCGAGCTCGTGGGCCCGGTCCATGATCGCGTGCGAATCCCCTTCCGAGGTCTCGGGACCGAAGTTCATGGTTCCGAGGCAGAGCCTCGAGACGCTCAGACCACTGCGCCCCAGATGGGTGTACTCCACGTCGCTTCCTCCCTCGTAAGTCGATGCTCAAAAGATACGCTGGGAGACCGCCCTGCTGAAACGGGGGCCTATGAGGAGGTACGTAATGAGTCGTCGGGTTCTCTGCGCCGCCGCCGCTCTTGCTTTGTTTGTTACCGGGTGCTCGCAAACCATCGATGGAAGCGATGTGGAACGAGAGGTAGCCGCGGGGGTCGATGACCTCCAGAGCGTCGAGGTCGAAGTTAGTTGCCCGGATGACATCGAAGCGGAGGACGGCGGGACTTTCACGTGCACCGCTACCGACTCCGAGGGGACTGAGATGGACGTCAACGTCGTTCAGCAAGACGCCGATGGCAACGTCGAATGGACCATGGATGTCCTCAACCTGGAACTCGTCGAGGATGCGCTGGCACCGGAGGTATCGGTCGAGATCGGCACCGACGTAGCGATCGAGTGCCCCAGGGTACTGGTGTCGTCGGAACAGGGAAGCACGATCGACTGCCAGGCCACCGATTCCGAGGGCGAGGGAGTGATACGGATCACCACCACCGACGATGAGGGAAACGTGGAATGGGAGCTCAATCCCTGAGTTCCCCGGACGATGGTTCGGCGCCGACGTTCTCGCCGGTGATCTTTCGCACCCGCTACCTGCAGCTCGCCCGCCACGAGCGTCTGAACGAAGAGCAGTTCGCCCGTCTGTCTTACGCCCTCACAGAGGATCCCGAGCTGTTCCACTCGTGGCGGCTCCTCTTCAGCACTCCGAGCTTGTTGTTAGTGCCCTCGAGGCGGCCGTTGCTGATGCGACCGGTCCGGCGGAAGGCGAGGATCTCCGGCATCTACTCCCGTAGATCTCCTGGAGGATCGCCTACGGCTTCACGAACGCGGACAACTTCGCTGCCAGGGCTTTGCTGTGGTGTCTTCCGGTGGCATCATGAGATGGCCGAGCGAGGTGGGGTGCATCCCACGAAATCGCGAAGAGCCCAAAACGTCCCCTAAACTCGACGGAAATCCATGGCGGCAAAGGCCGGTGATCCGGGCACGATGGCTCAGGCAGCGCACGAACCCAAAGAAATCGGCACTCCCGGCGACTCAGGTGGGCTGCCCATCGCGCTTCGTCGCGAGGGGCTATTCAAGCGAGTCCTACCGTTTGCGTTCACGGCCCTCGTTGTCTTCGGGAGCGTTCCGCTTGATTCCTCGCCGCACGACCGCCCTGGGTATGCTTGGATTGCCCTCGGTTTGTTGATGGTAATCGTCATCTCTGCCGGCACCATCCGCTGGGAGCGCCTGCCGCATTGGTCGGGGATATCGCTCCCGCTGGGCTACATCGTAGTCGTGATGCTTCTTCGCGACGCCGAGGGAGGGGCGGTGTCCGGTGTTATCACCCTCTACTTCCTGCCTCTATTGTGGGTCGCTCTGTACGGAAATCGGCCGGAGCTCATCGCTGTGGTAGTCGGAATCATGGTCGCGACAACCGGACCGATACTGATGCTTGGTGAACCCGGCTACCCGCCGATCGAATGGCGGCGCGTGGTGGTCTTCATCTTGGTCTGTTCATTCGTCGGCGTGACCGTCCAAAGGCTCGTCGAACAAACTCGGCAACAGGTCCTGACGGAGCAGAGAATTCAGGGAGTTCTGCGCGAGAGCAGAGCCCTGCTGCGAGGAATCATGGACAACACTCCCGCCGTCATCTACACGAAGGATTTAGAGGGCAGATATCTCTTCGGCAATAGTGAGTTCAAGAAGATCTATGGCGTCACCAACCAGGACATCCGAGGGCGACGGGACGACGAGTTCTTCGATGCTGATACGGCCGCCGAGAGACACGCTGTCGACATGGAGGTGCTGCACAGTCGGAGTTTGCTGGACTTCGAGGAGGGGGGAGCAGGAGCTGCGAAAGACCGTAGCTATCTGTCGGTGAAGTTCCCTGTGCTGGACCCTTATGGAGAGATCTTGGGGATGTGTGACGTATCCATCGACATCACGGACCGCAAACGTGCCCAGATCGAGACCAACCGCGCCAAAGACGAGGTTTTCTCACTCGTGTCGCACGAACTCAGAACTCCCCTGACCTCGATCGCCGGATACGTGGAGGAGCTGCTCACGGAGGAAGACGGGGAACTCAACGACATCCAGAAACGATTCGCTCTGGTCATCAAGCGAAACTCCGATCGTCTGCGGCGCCTGGTGGGAGACCTGCTGTTCGTCGCACAGGCCGACGCCGGAGGCATCACGATGGCCGAGTCGGACGTGGACCTGATGGCGGTGGTCTCGGGAGCCATCGAGGCGGCGCGCCCGCACGCGGCGAGCAAGTCGATCGAGCTATCTCTCGATACGAGCCCGCTGCCACCACTCAAAGGCGATGCGGGAAGGTTGGGTCAGCTGCTCGACAACCTGGTTTCCAACGCTATCAAGTACACGCCGCCAGGAGGCGATGTACGCGTTCGGCTCTTTGCGGCGGGTGGAGCGGTATCCATCGAAGTCAGCGACACGGGGATGGGGATCGCTCCAGAGGAGCAGGCGCAGATGTTTCAACGCTTCGTTCGCACTCGCTCCGCGAGGGAACAGCAGATCCAGGGAGTGGGGCTTGGACTGACCATCGCAAAGGCGATCGCGGAAGGACACGGCGGGACGATTGGGTTCACCAGCCGCGAGGGTGAGGGAACTACGTTCACGGTTCGGCTTCCCTGCTAGCGCGCCCATCACGTCGCCTGAGTTTCATCTCCTTAGGAGCGACCCCCGCGCGCGAGTCCCTTGCGAGTCATCTCCCCCCACGATGACTTCCCCCTTTACTGTTCCACGAATGACAGCGCCCGCCAGAAAGTCGTGAGCTGCCGGTAGCCGAGGTTCTCCAG
>JBKJZQ010000107.1:0-14483 GCA_046715095.1 Actinomycetota bacterium
TTCGCTCACGACGCCGGACCCACCCCCGCCCATGACGTACGAGGGACGGATGACCACCGGGTACCCCAGCGAGCCGGCTGCGTCGAGGGCCTCCTGGACCGAGTGAGCGAAGCTCGAGCGTGGAAGGTCGAGTCCGGCCGCCTCCATCGTCTCCTTGAACAGCCGGCGGTCCTCCGCCCGGCGGATCGATTCGGTTCCGGCCCCGATTATCTCGACACCGTTTGCCTCGAGGACCCCCGAGGCCGCCAGCTCCATCGCAACGTTCAGGGCCGTCTGTCCACCCATGGTCGAAAGGATCGCGTCCGGCTTCTCGCGTTCGATGACCTTGGCGACATACGCAGCCGTGATGGGTTCGATGTAGGTCGCGTCCGCGAACTCGGGGTCGGTCATGATCGTTGCCGGGTTCGAGTTGACCAGCGCGACCTTGTAACCCTCGGCCTTCAGGACCTTGCACGCCTGGACGCCCGAGTAGTCGAACTCGCACGCCTGGCCGATGACGATCGGCCCCGATCCGATCACGAGGATCTTGTGGAGGTCGTCACGCCGGGGCACTAGGTCGCTGCCCCGTCGAGCGCAAACAGCTCGATGCGGTTACCCGCCGGATCCCGGGTGAAGAAACGATGGCGTCCGGGGATCTCCGTGGCCTGCTCGATGTGACAGCCGTGGCCCCGTAGATGCTCGACGACGCCTTCGAAATCTCTCACGGCGATGGCGAAGTGAGCCTTCTGCGGCGGGTTGTGCGGATCGAGCGTCAGGTGCAACTGCCCTCGCCCGAGCGAGAACCACGCCCCTTTACTCCCAGTCGCTAACCGCTCCGCACTTCCAGTCGCTAACCGCTCCGCCTCACCACTACCCTCTGGCTTGTCCACCCGCTCGAGACCGAGAACCTGTTCGTACCACCGGGTCACCTCGGACTCGAGCTCTGCCGGCGACGTCACGGTGACGTGATCGAGCTCCAGCACATCGAAGCCGCCCACTATCTGCGGTTCGCCCCCTTCGCCTCCGCCTTACGCTGCTCGCGTTCCTTCTTCCGGCGTTGCCGGTCCTTCCGCCACCGCGTCTTCCTGCGGTCTCCTCTGCCCATTTGTTCCTTTCTTCCCGGCGATCCTCTAGAGGATCGCCTTCCGTATGCTTGCGCGCCTCACCGTCGAGGCGTCACCGGCTATAGTGCCTCACCGTCGAGGCGTCACCGGCCCACCGGCTCGGTTATGCCTCGGCCTCGACCTCGACCTTGCGCGGCTCGAAGCTCTCGATCAGATCACCGAATGCGTCGAACAGGTAACGGGAGTCGTGGGGGCCGGGGCCCGATTCCGGGTGGTACTGGACGCTGTAGGCGACCCCGGGGACCTCGATGCCTTCCACGGTTCCATCGTTCAGGTTCACATGGGACAACGACGCGCTCGTACGATCGATCGAGGAGGCATCCACCGCGAAACCGTGGTTCTGGCAGGTGATCTCGATGCGATCTTCGCCGAGGCGCGCAACCGGGTGGTTCCCGCCTCTGTGCCCGAAGGGGAGCTTGTAGGTGTCACAGCCGAGGGCCAGCGCCAGGATCTGATGCCCGAGGCAGATGCCGAAAAGCGGGAGACGGCCGAGGAGCTCGCGCACCGTGGCGATGCCGTAGTCGACCGGCTCGGGGTCCCCAGGACCGTTCGACAGGAACACGCCCTGGTAACCCGCATCGACGATCTCACCCACACCCACGGTCGCCGGTAGAACCGTCACGTCGAAGCCGCTCGCCACCAGGAGGTCGAGGATGTTCCGCTTGAGCCCATAGTCGATCGCCGCGATCCTCCGCCTGGGACGTTCGAGGCGCTCGAGCAGGGCCGCGGTCGACGGAGCCAGCTCCGCTCCGGCGGCGAACCCCGATCCGGCACGGTGAGCGAGCATCTCGGCGGTCCATTCGTAGGGCTCCGGCGTGGTGACCTCGCCGGCCAGATCCAACCCGATCATCGACCGGGATGAACGCGCGGCATCGACCAGGTCATCGGCGTTGTCCCCTTCGGTCGACAACGCCGCGCGCATCGCGCCCCTGTCCCTCAGGTGCCGGGTGAGCTTGCGCGTGTCGATCTCGGCGATCCCGGGGACCCCGTGTCCCTCGAGGTAGTCGGGCAACGAACCCTCGTTCCGCCACGATGACGGGATACGAGAGATGTCCCTGACCGCGAACCCCGCGACCCAGGGCCTATGCGACTGGTCGTCGGACGCGTTGACCCCGGTGTTGCCGATCTGCGTCGCCGTCATCGTGACGATCTGGCCGTGGTACGAGGGGTCCGTCAGGACCTCCTGGTAGCCGGTCATCGACGTGTTGAAGCATGCTTCACCCGTAACAGTCGCGGTCGCGCCGAAACCTTCACCTCTGAAGACCGTCCCGTCTTCAAGCGCAAGCACCGCGGGCCGAGGCGTACTCACACGTTCACCAGATCCATCTCGGAGTTCATAACCGTCGGCTTCCCATTGAAGAACGTGTGCACGACCTTGCCGGTCACCTTGCGCCCTCCGAAGGGAGTGTTGCGCGACAGCGAATGGAACCGTGCCGGATCGACCTCCCACGCGGCTCCCGGATCGAACACCACGATGTTGGCGGGGCGACCTTCGGCGAGACTCCCTTGTTCGCCGAGCCCGAGTATCCGGGCGGGCGCACAAGACAACCGGTCGATGGCGTCCGGCAGAGACAGGTGTCCGGTGGCAACGAGCTCCGAGAGCGTGAGGGCGAGCGCGGTCTCGAGCCCCACGATCCCCGGCGGGGCGTACTGAAACTCGATGTCCTTCTCGTGGGTCGCGTGCGGCGCGTGGTCCGTGGCGATCGCGTCGATCGTTCCGTCGGCCAGACCGGCGATCACCGCGACCCGATGATCCTCGCTGCGTAACGGCGGGTTCACCTTCGCGTTCGGGTCGTAGCCCTCGAGGACCTCATCGGTGAGCGTGAAGTGGTGTGGGGTCGCCTCGCAGGTCACCTGCAACCCATCGGCCTTGGCGCGGCGGACGAGCTCCACCGTCCCCGCGGTTGAGATGTGCAGGAGATGCAGGCGACAACCGGTCAGCCGCGACAGGGCGATGTCGCGCGCCGCCATCAGCTCCTCGGCCTCGGCAGGGATCCCCCTCAACCCGAGCTTCATCGAGCGGTCCCCCTCGTGCATCTGGCCCCCGAGGGCGAGCGACTCGTCCTCGCAATGCTCTGCATAGATACCGTCGAACGCGATGAGGTACTCCATCGCCCGCCGGGCGAACAACGCGCTCTGCACGCCCTTGCCGTCGTCGGTGAACAGTCGAACCCGGGCGACGCAACGCGCCATCTCTCCGATGTCTGACATGCTCTCGCCGGCGAGCCCCTTGCTCAAGGAGCCGGCCGAGACGACCTGCACCAGCCCGGCTTCTCGTCCCAGGGCCCACACCTTCTCGACGACGGATGCGGTATCGGCCACGGGATCGGTGTTCGGCATCGTGCAGATCGCCGTGTATCCGCCTGCTGCTGCTGCCCTGCTGGCGGTGGCGATCGTCTCCTCGTCCTCGCGCCCGGGTTCACGGACGTGCGTGTGCATGTCGACCAATCCGGGGGCCACCACCAGCCCGGTGACATCGATGGCATCGGCCGACCCGGGCTCGAGCCCCTTACCCATCCGGGCGATCGTTCCGGACTCGACAAGGACGTCCTGCACGGCATCGAGAGAGGTCGACGGATCGATCACCCTTCCGCCCCGGAGTAGATACGAGCTCATGCTTTCCCAATCGCGACGGACGTGCGGCTCAGGGGGGTTAGCTCTGACTCGCTCATAGAGCCTCGCCTTCCTCGGCGCCGCCCAGCATCAGGTACAGGAGGCTCATCCGCACCGCGAGCCCATTGGATACCTGATCGAGCACGATCGAACGAGGCATCTCGGACACGTCGGCGGCGATCTCGACGCCGCGATTCATCGGGCCGGGGTGCATGACGAGGGCCTCGGGCTTCATCCGGGCCACGCGGCGCGAATCGAGTCCCCAGTTGGCCGCGTACTCCCGATTGGAGGGGAAGAGCTGCTCCGTGGCGCGTTCCTTCTGAACCCTGAGCAGGTAACAGACGTCGAGGTCCTCGATGACCGCGTCGAGATCGTAGGAGATCTCGGCGCCCCAACTCCTGGCCTGCGGCGGGATCAGGGTCGGCGGACCGACCAGTACGACGTTGGCGCCCATCGTCACGAGACCCTTCACGTTCGAGCGCGCGACCCTCGAGTGCAGGACGTCGCCGGCGATCGCGACGTTGAGACCCGAAAGATCCTTGAAGTGCTCACGGATCGAAAACAGGTCCAGGAGTGCCTGCGTCGGGTGTTCATGCGAGCCGTCCCCAGCGTTCAGCACGCTCGCTTTGACCCAGCGGGAGAGTTGCAGCGGCGCCCCGGACGAGCCGTGGCGCACGACGATAGCGTCGACGCCCATCGCTTCCAGCGTCCACGCAGTGTCCTTGAACGACTCTCCCTTCGCCACGCTCGACTTTGAGTCGG
The DNA here is from genome assembly GCA_046715095.1 of Actinomycetota bacterium. Classification (GTDB taxonomy): domain Bacteria; phylum Actinomycetota; class CADDZG01; order CADDZG01; family WHSQ01; genus WHTI01. The sequence goes on from JBKJZQ010000107.1 coordinate 4,479, forward strand.
CGGAGAAATTGATGACGTCGGCCGAGAGCCGCTTCGCCGCCAGCTCGAAGGAGATCCGCGTGCGCGTTGACGCCTCGTAGAACAGGTTGCAGACGGTCCGGCCCCTGAGCGTGGGCAGCTTCTTGATCGGCCTGTCGGTGACCTGACGGAGCGAGTCTGCGGTATCGAGCACCCGGGTGATGTCGTCGGCCGAGAGCTGGTCCATCGATAGCAGGTGTTTGAACACTAGTGCACCTCCCTCCCCTCTCGGCGGCCGATGAGGACCGCGTCCTCACCGTCGATCTCACTCAGATGCACGCGCACGTCCTCGTCCGACGAAGTCGGGAGGTTCTTACCGACATGATCCGCTCTGATCGGCAACTCGCGATGTCCGCGATCTACGAGGACCGCGAGCTTGATCGCTCTCGGCCGGCCGAGATCCAGGATCGCGTCGAACGCCGCCCTTATAGTCCGGCCGGTGAAGAGCACGTCGTCTACGAGGACGACGACCCGGCCGTCGAGGTCGGCAGGGACCGTGGTCGCTTCCAGGTTCCGGGGGCCACGGAGGCTCACGTCGTCTCGGTACAGGGTGACGTCGAGAGCTCCTGAGGGCAGGTCCGCCCCCTCGAACGAAGCGATCGCTGCGGCGATGCGGTCGGCAAGCGGAGCACCGCGGGTACGTATGCCGACGATCACGAGGTCATCGGTGCCCTTGTTCGCTTCCACGATCTCGTGAGCGATACGCGTGAGCGCCCGCCGGATGTCGTCGGGCTCCATGACCCTCGCCTTGACGGCGAAGCCTTCGGAGGTTCTGGCTCCGGTTCCCGGGCGGGCCATCAAAAAACGCCTCCCCGGACAGGGGGGGCGTGGACGCGTATGGAGTAGCTCAAAGCCTCATCTCCTTCTCGGCCTCGCAGGGCCGCCTTTAAAGGTCGGACTTCAATCTACATGACGGAGCGATTCGAGACAACGTGCGCGATCACGTCCCGGGACCCTCGGAACGGATCTTCTCGACCCCTACGAGGGCGGCGCGGAGGTCCTCGATCCACTCGGACTCGTTTGCAGCCACGAGGCGGACGCACCAACCGAGGGCGTCGCTCCTGCTGCGCGCGACGCCCGCGTCGACCAGCGTGTCGAGCACGAGTCGCTCGGGCATCCTCAGCCGGGTCATCACGGGAAGGCTGAGGTGCGTGAAGATCGCCCGGAGAGAGCCACACTGAGCGCCCCACGAAACCTTCTTGCCGAAGGTGTGCTCCGCCTCCCCAGCGATCCGCATCCTCACCCCCCGGGTGTCGGCACGGAAACGCTCGATCCTGCCGGTCCGCGCCCCTTCGATCGCCGCGGCACCGGCTCCAGACTCGACCTCGACATCGGGGATCACGCCGATCACCTGGATCTCGTCCCGGTCGGTCATGACTTCGGGCGGTTTCTCGAACCATCCCTCGGGGGTTCGGCCGGCGAACCAGCCGCCCAGCTCGGCGTCTACACCTTTCTTCGCTCCCACCGCGGACCTCCCCGGATCGATTGATGATTACAACATTACACCGATGTGGGAGGGGCGAGAGGGAGGAGGAACGAGAAGGTCGCGCCCCGGCCGGCGGGCGAGTCGATGTCCAGGGCGGTGTCGTGGAGCTTGAGGGCCTCCCGCACGAACGCAAGTCCCAGACCGGTGCCGCCCAAGGGCCTGGTGTTGGGATCCCCTCCCCGGAAGAACCGCTCACCGAGGCGCTCGAGGTCCCGCGCGGAGATACCGGGGCCGAGGTCGGAGACCGACACCCTGATAGCGCCGGCCTCCCTGGTCGCTGCCAGCGCCACCCTGGTCCCGGAGGGTGTGTGCTGGACGGCGTTGGCCAGGAGGTTCTCGAGGACCCTCTCCACGAGGACCCCGTCCGCGGTCACCGTCATGCCCTCATCGACAGACGCCGAGAAGGGATGGTTGACGAACAAGCCCTGAAGGCGATCGGTCACCTCGTGAACGAGGGCGCCCATATCCACCGGTTCTGGTTTCACCTCGAACTTCCCGGCCTCGATCTTCGAGAAATCGAGCAGGGTCGCGATGATCTGGCGTAGGGATTCGGTGTTCGCGTTCAGACGACCGATCAGCTCCCGTTTGAGGTCGTCACCGAGGTCGCCCCACCTCTCTTCGAGGGTCCGGCCCGTTCCGTGGATCGCGGTCAGGGGGGTGCGCAACTCATGCGACACGGTCGCAAGAAAGTCCGATTTCATCTGGTCGAGCTCCTCGAGCCTCGACACGGTCTGACGTTCGATCTCGAACCTGTGGGCGTTCTCGAGGGCCCGACCCGCCTGCGACGCAAGCAACTCGAAGACCTCGATCTCGTGGGGCGACAACGCGCCGCGCTCCGGTCTCGAGCCGGTCAACACGCCGACCATCTCTCCCTCGGAGAAGATAGGAGTCGAGATCGTGGCACCCAAACCCAGGCCGGTCAGGGACGCTACGGCCCGCTCGTCGCGGGAGTAGTCCTCGATCACCACCGTGTATCCCTTTGCCGCGACGGCTCCGGTCACGCCCTCGGTTGAAGGACGAACGCTCCGCACGAAGTGGTCGGGCAATCCTCTCGAGTGAGCCACCGTGTAGGTCGTGCGGTCCTCGGAGAAGAGGTTCAGACCCGTGGCAACGAAGCCGAGGGCTATCACCGAGTCCGCAACCACCTCAAGGACTTCGCTCGGGGGCAGCAGCGTCATCTCGCGCGCGGCGCGCGCCACGGTAGCCAGGAGTTCGGCGCGCCGTGCCAGTTCTGCATTCGCCGCGAGATGCGCGTCCTTCTGATGGACGAGCTCTCGGGAAAGGTGTCCGGCGAGGAAAGTGATCACCGCGAGGAAGCCAAGACGTATCACGAGTCTCGCCGACGAGAGATTGAAATCGTGCAGCGACAGCATCCCCACGTAGAGACCGAAAGATATGAGAAGCATGACCGTCTGGATCGCGAGGGGGAACACCGCCGCGAAGAAGACTGCCGTCAGTCCGTAGGTGAGGAAGGCCGGCGACCGACCGCCCCCGGTTACGTGGTTCGTCGCCGTGATCAGAACGAGGTCGACAACCGCCCAGGAGCAGAGGACCCACATCGACCACCTCTGCTCGACGATCCGGCGCCACGGCAGGATGGTCACTATCACCGTCACCAACCCGCCGGCGGCCACCACCCACCAGAAATCGGCAGACCTCTCGAAATCCCGGGTGAAGAGCGCGTAGGCGCCGATCATCAGCGTGGCGAGCCACTGCGCTTGGATGCCGAACCAGAGGATGTGGAGCCGGAACCGGGCCCCCTCGCGGTCGGCCCGGCCCCCGAGCAAGCTGGATTGGGGGGTCATGGTCCTGGAATCGACATCCGGGTCCGATCCCTGAACCTTAGTCACGACCGTCTGCCGTCCGAAACCCCTCCTCTTCGACGATCCGCCCCAAGAGACCGTTGATGAACCTGCCGGAGTCGTCCGTCGACAACGACTTGGCCAGCTCAACCGCTTCGTTGATGGCAACCGCAAGTGGAACGTCCGTTACCCCGGTCAACTCGAAGATCGCCATCCGGAGAAGGTTGCGGTCCACGATCGGCATACGCTCCACCGTCCACCGGTCGGCGTACCGAGCGATCAACGCGTCGAGCTGGGCCTGGTTCTCCTGGACCCCAGCGACGAGCACTCGGGCATAGGCCAGAACGTCGGGAACCGGACCCAGTTCATCCGGCGGCGCCGCGTCGTCGTCGGCCGTTGTTGCGATCACCCACTCGCCGGCGTCACGGCCGTCGAACGCCTCGAGGGGCAACGAGTCGCGGATCTCAGCTTCGTACAGGACGTCGAGGGCAAGTCGCCGGGCGGATCGCCGGAACCTGGTGGTACCGCGAGCACCGGCCCCCCCTTCTATTCCGCGATTACGCCGAGGCGAACCGCTTCCGTCTATTCCGCGATTACGCCGAGGCGAACCGCTTCCTTGCTTCACGCCCGTGAGATGTACTCGCCGGTACGCGTGTCGACCTTGATGCTCTCGCCCTGCTCGATGAAGAGGGGCACCTGCACGACCGCCCCGGTCTCGAGCGTGGCCGGCTTCAGCGCTCCGGAAACCCTGTCGCCCTTGAATCCCGGTTCGGTCTCCGTGATCAGCAGTGACACGGTGGCGGGGAGCTCAGCGCCGACCGCGATCCCCTCGTAGACGGGCACCATGGCGGTCATCCCATCCTTGAGGAACTTCGCAGCCACACCCAGAAGATCGGGGTCGACGTGGAGCTGCTCGTAGCTCTCCTTGTCCATGAAAACGAGACCCGCATCGTCCGGATAGAGGTACTGCATCTCGCGCTTATCCAGCACGGCAAGGTTGACCTTCTCGTCCGCCCGGAAAGTCTTGTCGGTCACCGCGCCGGTCTTCACGTTCTTCAGCTTGGTCTTAACGAACGCCTGCCCCTTACCGGGCTTGACGTGCTGGTAGTAGCTGATCGTGAACAAAGCCCCATCGATGTCGAGGGTCTGTCCCGGTCGCATGTCGTTCGTGGATATCACTCATTGCTCCTCAAAGTTCGATCAATCGATCCTTGGGCGCGGTGTTCAGAACCACCGGGCCGTCCGCCGTCACCAGGACATCGTCCTCGATCCTGATCCCGCCGAAGTCAGAAACGTAGACCCCCGGCTCCACCGTAACGACGTCTCCCTCGAGGAGAGTGTCCTCGGATATCTTCGCGAACCTCGGTGCCTCGTGGATGTCGAGACCGACACCATGCCCGAGACCATGCGCGAAGGTCTCCCCGTACCCGGCATCATCGACGACCTTGCGGGCCGAAGCGTCTACCCCTCTGCAATCGGCTCCGGGTGTGATGGCCGCGATCCCGGACGCCTGGGCTGCGAGAACCACATCGTAGATACGCTTCTGCTCATCGGTCGCGGGTCCGATGACCACGGTGCGTGTTATGTCCGAGCAGTAACCGTCGACCCTGGCCCCGAAGTCCATCAGGACGAGATCGCCCTTCTCGAACTCCCGCTGTGACGCGGTGTGATGTATGTGAGCCGAGAGCCCTCCTGATCCGACGATCGGCTCGAACGAAACGTCGTCGGCACCGAGCTCCCGCATCCGCACCTCGAGATCGAGCGCTATCTGTCGCTCGCTGACGCCGGGAACCAAACGATCCCGGATCCACTCGTAAGCCTCGTCCGCCAGTTGCACGGCCTGACGGATCTTCTCGACCTCATCCGCGCTTTTAACCCTGCGGAGCTCTTCGATGGCGTTCTTCGTCGAGACCATCTCCACTCCCCCGAGCATGGCGACAAGCTCGTCCCGCTCGGCGATCGTCATCGATGCCGCCTCGACGCCGAGCTTCGTGGCGCCGGTGGCAGAGACGACCGAGGGAAGCTCATCCTTCAGCTGCGACGCGTAGATAACGATCTGCGCGCCCTTCACGAGCCCAGCGGCCCGGGCGCGATAGCGCGGGTCGGAGAGAAAGGTTGCTCCCGAACTGGACAGCACGACTTGCCCGCTGGTGCCCGAGAAGCCGGTGAGGTAACGCACGTTGGTGAGATCGGTCACCAGCAGCGCGTCGATGTCCAGGTCTGCCAGCTTCGAAACAGCCTGCGCGATCCTTCCTTCGTGATCCATCATCCCTCCAGCATCCGCTTGAGCGCGTGAAGTCCGGCGATGTAGGAGGCGGGTCCGAACCCAGTGATCACGCCGGCCGCTGCCTCTCCGGTGACCGAAGTCCGGCGCCATTCTTCTCGTGCGTGGATGTTCGACAGATGCACCTCGACGACCGGATAAGGCACCGCCCTGATGGCGTCGGCGATGGCGCGGCTCGTGTGTGAATACGCGGCCGGATTGAGAAGGGCGCCGTCCACGCGCCCCACCCCGCCGTGGAGGACCTCGATGATCTCGCCCTCTCTTTGGGTCTGATGAGACTCGACCTCGATGCCGGCTTCTGCCGCGGCCGCCGCGACGAGAGCGTCGATGTCCTCGAGCGTCTGATCGCCGTAGACATCCAGTTCGCGCGTCCCCAGCAGGTTCAGATTCGGACCGTGTATGACCAGTATCTTCATCGAGCCAACCTCTCGAGAGCCTCTCTCACCTTTTCCCGGGGAGCGACGACGCCGGGTTCCGCCCGTCCCAAACGAGAGAGCAGAACGAATCGCACCGCCCCCCTGTACTTCTTGTCGCGCACCCAGGCTCGCTCGAGTTCGTCGATGTCGAGGGTCGCCCGAACCGGCAATCCCACTGCTTCGAGAGCGGTTCGGTGACGATCGACCGAGTTCTCGTCGAGACGACCCAGGACGTGAGCCAGGTGGGCGGCCGCCATCATACCGAGGGAGACCGCTTCACCGTGGCGGATGCTGCCGTAGCCACCGCTCACCTCGATCGCATGACCAAAGGTATGCCCGTAGTTGAGGATCTCTCGGAACGACGCTTCCTTCTCATCCCGGCCTACGACGTCGCACTTGATACGAGCCGAGGCGAGAACCACGTCGTCGATCCCGTCGTAGACCACCTCGACACCGCCCTCGAGAACGTCGAGCAGATCCGGTTGGGCGATGAACCCGTACTTGGCGACCTCGGCCAGGCCTGCGCTGAACTCGGAGGCCGGAAGCGTGGCCAGGAAAGACGTGTCGCACACGACCGCGGCCGGCTGATGGAACGTTCCGACGAGGTTCTTTCCGCTCGGGAGGTTCACCCCGGTCTTCCCGCCGATCGCTGCATCGACCATCCCGAGGAGCGTCGTGGGCACGTGCACGACCGGCATGCCGCGGTTGTAGGTAGAGGCGACGAAGCCGGCGAGATCCGTGACCACTCCCCCGCCGACACCGATAATGAGATCGTGACGGTGGGCGGCGGCCTCCGAGAGACCCGCGAACAGCGCGCTCGCCGTTTCGATCGACTTCGAGCTCTCACCCTCCGGAACCGTAAGTAGGTGCGTCTCCCCCATGAGGTTCTCCCGCACAGCGGCCGCCTGAACCTCAAGCGACGGGTGGGTGATCACGAAGACCTTCTCGGCGCCCCGAACCACGGGAAGGTAGCCGAGCAGGGCCACGCTCCCCCGCCCGACGTACACCGGGCGACGGACGCCGCCGACGAGAGCATCGACACGCGGGGTCTGGCTCGCATGCAAGATCGCGTCCGCTACTTCCGCCGGATAGCGGCCATCGACGATCACCGAAAGATCGGATGCCTCGAGGTAGCCCCGCCGGCGACGTTCCGCAAGCTCGGGGACATCGTCCTGTTTGGCGATTCGTCGAGACGAATCGCTACGCGCAAGCATCGGCCGGCCGGGATCACCGCCGACCCGGGCGAGCGCTTCGTCGATCGAGACGTCGAGATGAATGACCGTCGCGCCCGACGCATAAAGGAGGGATCGGGTGGCGGGATCCTCCAGCGCGCCGCCGCCCAGCGACAGAACGCCGGGCCCCTGAGCCACCAACGAAGCCACGGTGGCCGCTTCCAGCGCACGGAAGCGTTCCTCTCCTTCGTTCTCGAAGATCGCCGCGACGCGCTTCCCTGCGCGGCGCTCGATCTCCTCGTCGGCATCTACGAAGCTCGACCCGGTCTTCTCCGAGAGGAGCTGCCCCACGGTCGTCTTCCCGGCGCCCATGAAGCCGACGAGAACTATCACTCCGGGTCGGTGGAGCCGAGGCGCTCCGCCACGCGCGCCATGAAGAGATCGTAGGAGGCTTTCAGCTCGCGGAGGGTGTCGCCGCCGAACTTCTCGAGCACCGCATCCGCGAGTACGAGAGCGACTACCGCCTCGCATACGACGCCGGCGGCGGGGACCGCGCATGTATCCGTGCGCTCTTGGAATGCCTCGGCCGTTTGGCCGGTCTGCATGTCGATGGTCCCGAGGCGTCTCTTCAACGTGGAGAGGGGCTTCATCGCGGCACGCAGGCGCAGCGACCCACCGATGGTCATCCCGCCCTCGGTCCCTCCGGCCCGGTCGGTAGCGCGGGTCCCACCGGGCTCGATCTCGTCATGCGCCGCCGTTCCGCGCCTCGCCGCCGAGGCGAAACCGTCCCCGATCTCGACGCCCTTGATCGCGGGCACGGCCATGAGCTCGGCGGCGAGGCGCCCGTCCAGCTTGCGATCCCAATGGACGTGCGATCCCAACCCCGGAGGCAACCCGAAGGCAAGCACCTCCACGACCCCTCCGAGCGAGTCCCCATCGGCCTGCGCGGCGTCGATGGCCGTCACCATCGCGGCGCCGGTTCCCGGATCGAGACACCTGACGGGCGAGGAGTCGATGCGCTCACGATCGGCCGGCGAGGGGCAGTTCAAGTCCTCGGGAACCGCTACGTCACCGATCCGGACGACGTGAGACAGGATCTCGATGCCGAGGGCGGCAAGGAGCGAGCGTGCAACCGTGGCAACGGCAACCCGAGCCGCGGTCTCGCGCGCGCTGGCACGCTCGAGGACGTTCCGGGCATCGTCGAACTCGTACTTCAGCATCCCCACGAGATCGGCGTGGCCGGGACGCGGGCGGGTCAGAGCGCGTCCCCCAGGTTCGCCCTCGACCGGCATCACATGTGCCCACTTCTGGTCGTACTCGGAATTCCTGATGATGAGGGCGACCGGGCTCCCGAGCGTTCGCGATCCCCTGACTCCGGCGAGGATCTCGAGCTCGTCGGCCTCGATCTTCATCCGGGGCCCACGTCCGTAACCCATACGGCGCCGGGCCAGCTCGTCCGCGATCGCCTTGGTCGACACCGGCACCCCGGCGGGCAAGCCCTCGAGGATCGCCACGAGGGCGGGCCCGTGAGATTCACCGGCGGTCAGATAGCGCAGTCTTCCCATCGGTCAATCATCCCCCATTCGTTCTGCGTCGCGTCGAGGCGCCCCGCTTCTGGATCCCCTTGTGCCTCGTGGGCGGCGAGGATTCGCCCTGGTGCGCCTCTGCTTACGGAGTCGGGGTGGCCTCTGGAGTCGGCTCGGGGGCCGGTGTCTCCTCGGTTGACGGTGTCGCCGGTTCCTCGAACGGGTTACCGGTCGTTAGCCCGGCCCCCGGGGGCGGCTCAAAAGGATCGCGCAGGGTGTTGGTGGGGGGATCGCTCGGGCCCCCGCCCGGGTCGGGGGTCTTCTCTGGGTCCGGGGTCTCCTCTGGGTCGGGGGTCTCCTCTGGGTCGGGGGTCTCTCCCGGGTCGGGGGTGGCCCCGGGAGTCTCGGTCGCCTGGACGACGGGAACCGGCCCCAGGTCGGCCGGCTCGGCGCCTCCGCCCCTCAGGAAGAAGAAGTACACGGCGACCAGGAGCACCGCGAACAGTGCGACAACGGTGATGATCTGCTTCTTGTCTAGGTCTTTCTTGGCGACTGGGTCTTTGGCCATCGTTTCTCCTAGGACGACGCGGGTGTGGATCCGACCGCGCCGGGCGTAGTTTCGGTCTCTGGCGTAACCGTTCCGTCGGCGTTCGGAACGGGGGCTGCACCACCTTCGGGCAACTCGAAGAAGACACGCGCCGTCCCCGTGAGGTTCACGACCCTCGCACCGGTGATGTCCGTGGACGCTTCGAGGCTCAAGAGGTCGATCCGCACCGCCCTATCGAGCTCGTAGAAGCGCCTGACGAAGTCCTGCACGGAGAAGAAATCGCCACCGACCCCGACGGTCATCCGCACCTCGGCGACCAGCGCACCCTCGGGAGGAGGCTTCGCTACCTCCGGCCCGATGTTGACGAAGTCGACCCCGGCCTCGCTCGCGACCCGCTGGATCTGACGGATGAACTTCACCACCGCGTGCTTCCGAGGCACGAGCCCGCGAACCTTCTCGAGCTGCGCCTCGAGCTCGGGCGCATTCGCTTTGAGAGCCTCGAGGCGCGCCAGCTCGAGCTGCAGCGCCTGAGTTCTGTTCTCCTCGGTTGCTACCTGGGTCTCGAGCTCCCCGAATTCGGCCTGCCGGGGCTTGATCATGAACATGTACATCAGCAGCGCAATCACTACGAACCCCGCTCCAACCGCGATGAGTCGTGTCCTGGTCTTCATCAAAGGGGTCCCTGGTATCTCTGGCTGAGCGCATCAGAGCCCAACTCAAGGGTGCTGTCGAACTGGAAGGTGCTCCCCTGGCC
>JBKJZQ010000108.1:0-10824 GCA_046715095.1 Actinomycetota bacterium
AGCGCGTCCCGCGACGGCACCACGTGCGACACGCGACCCTGAAGGGCCTCGAACGAACTCTCTACAGTCGGCGTCGGGCTCATCAACACGCACACGGCTCCCTGCAGACGAGTTCGCTCCCGGGCCACCCTGCGGGCGTCGTACCGAGGTGAGCGGTCCTCTTTGTAGGTCGGGTGATGCTCCTCGTCGATGACGATGAGCCTGAGGCGCGGTGCGGGTGCGAACACGCTCGACCGGCCGCCCAGGATCAGGGGTGCCCCAGCCGCAGCTTCGACCCACCCCCGGGCGCGCTCTGCATCGTTGCGGCCCGCGTCGACCCTCGCGGCCCCAGGCCACCGTTCTTCGAGGCCATCGAGGAGGACCGAGCCGTAGCGCACCTCGGGCACGGTCACCAACACCGATCCTCGATCGCCCACCGCGGCGATCAACTCCGCCACGAGCTCGACCCGGTTCTCGCCGGGGGTCGTCTGCAGCACGAAGGTGCCCTTGCCTTCGGACGAGATCGCCTCGATCAGCCGGGTGCCGCCCTCGTACGCGGACATCCACCGCGCGGGCGGACCGGCATCGTTCTCGGACAGGAGTCTCGGCTTCACCCTCACCCGCGGCGGGACGACCTTCTCGAACGATCGTCCCAGGGACGTGACGTAGCGCCGGGACACCCACCGCAGAAGATCGGGCATCGGGGCGGGAGCCAGAGGATGCTCGATCACGACCGACAGGATGGCCTCGAGGTCCCGCTCGGGGGCCCTGCTCTCGACCCCCGTCTCGACGCCGGTCACGATCCCACGGATCTTCCGCCCGCCGAAGGGAACCCTGACGAGCACGCCACAGGCGACCTTGCCGGTCAGCTCATCCGGAACCGCGTAGCTGAACTCCTTGCCGACGCGCCACGCCGGCACCAGCGGAACGACGGAGGCTACGGTCGGTTGCGAGGATGCGACGAGCTCAGGTGCAGAGTCGCCGGAGGTCATCCGTCCGGTCTGTTCGCTCCCAGGTGAAGTCCTTCTCAGAGCGGCCGAAGTGGCCGTAGGCCGCCGACGCCTGGTAGATCGGCCGGCGAAGATCGAGGTCGCGGATGATGGCCGCGGGACGAAGGTCGAACACTTCGCCGACCGCACGCTCGATCTTGGCCGGGTCGACGGACTCCGTCCCGAACGTGTCGATCGAGACGGACACGGGATGAGCGACACCGATCGCGTAGGCGATCTGCATCTCGAACCTCTCGGCCAGTCCGGCGGCCACCACTTTCTTGGCCACCCATCTAGCGGCATACGCTCCGGACCGATCGACCTTGGTCGGATCCTTCCCCGAGAACGCGCCACCGCCATGACGAGCCATACCGCCGTACGTATCGATGATGATCTTTCGACCAGTGAGTCCCGTGTCGGCCTTCGGTCCCCCGACCTCGAACACGCCCGTCGGGTTGACGAAGATCCTGACGTCGGTCGCGTCCAGGTCCGAGGGGATCAGCGGCTCGATCACGTGCTGGATGAGGTCGGGCCGCAGCAGCGTTTCGATGTCGACGTTCGGTTGGTGCTGGGCCGAGATGACGACCGTTTCGAGGCTCACGGGCTTATGTCCGTCGTATCCGACCGTCACCTGGACCTTGCCGTCAGGACGGAGGTAAGGGAGAACGCCCGCCTTACGAACCTCTGCCAGGCGTTGTGCGAACCGGTGGGACAGCCAGATCGGATACGGCATGAGGTCGTCGTTCTCGTTGCAGGCGAACCCGAACATCATGCCCTGGTCACCTGCGCCCTGGCCGTCGAGGGCGGCGTCATCGACCTCACCGGAGCGTTCCTCGAGCGCGTGGTCCACACCCGCAGCGATGTCCGGAGACTGCTCCTGGATCGAGACGGACACCCCACAGGTCTTGCCGTCGAAGCCGATCCGGGAGCTCGTGTAACCGACGTCGGTGATCACCCGGCGTGCGACCGCGGGGATGTCGACGTAGGTCGAGGTGCTGATCTCGCCGGCAACGACCACCCATCCGGTCGTGAGAAGGGTTTCGCAGGCGACGCGGCCGAACGGATCGCTGGCGAGGATCTCATCCAGGACCGCGTCGGAGATCTGATCGGCCAGCTTGTCGGGATGGCCTTCGGTGACCGATTCAGACGTGAACAGATGAAGGTCGCTCGTGGAAGTCATCGAGCCATCTTAGTGGTACGTCCCGTAAATTCCGTCGCATTGGAGCACCACTAGTGGGGAGTCGAGCCGCGTCGACGGATAACCTCGTCGATCAATCCCCGAGCGAGGTCACGTTTGGAGACCAGCCCCAGCTCGCGGACGCCGCCGGCCGTAGCGATCACAGCCCGGTTGGTCTCGACTCCAAAGCCGGAATCGGAGCTCGCCACATCGTTGGCAACGATGATGTCGGCGCCCTTGGCGGTGAGCTTCTCCTGTGCGTAGGCCGCGAGACCACGGGGATCTGCTTCGGTCTCGGCGGCGAACCCGACGAGGATGCTCCCGGCCTTCCTGATGGATCCGCCGGTGCCGAGCTCCTTCAGGATGTCCGGGGTCGGGACCAACCGGATCTCGGGGGCCCCTGAGGACTTCTTGATCTTGCTGGAAGCGACCACCTCCGGCTTGAAGTCCGCGACCGCAGCGGCCTTCACGATGACGTCCGACTCCGTGGAACGAGCCACGACCGCGGACCGCATCTCGTCCGCGGTCGGCGCGTGGATCACCTCGATCCCCCCCGGTACCGGAACGGACAGTGCGCCCGCGACCAGGGTTACCTTGGCCCCTCGACCGGCGGCCTCGGCCGCGATCGTCACGCCCATCCGGCCGGACGAACGGTTGCCGATGAACCGAACCGGGTCTATCGGCTCGTAGGTACCCCCCGCGGTCACGAGGACCCGCACGCCGGCGAGCTCCTGGCTTCGACCGAGGATGCCGAGCGCCTCGGCCACGATCTCGTCCGGCTCGACCATCCGGCCCGGACCCTCGTCCCCGGATGACAACGCCCCGGCGGTCGGGCCAACCACGTACACGCCTCGCCCGAGGAGGGTCTCGATGTTCGACCTCGTCGCGGGGTTCTCCCACATCTCGGTGTGCATCGCGGGAGCGACCAGCACGGGACAGCGAACGGTGAGGAGCGTCGCCGAGGCGATGTCGTCGGCGATCCCGGCGCTCATCTTGGCCACCAGGTTCGCGGTGGCCGGAGCGACGATCGCCAGTTCGGCTCCCCGCGCCAGCTCAACGTGCGGGACATCGGGACCGCCGCTGAACAGTTCGGTCGCCACCGGGTTGCCGGTCAGACCGGCGAACGTCTGGGCTCCGATGAACTTGGTCGCCGACCGCGTCATCACGACGCGGACGTCGGCTCCCAGGAGCGCGAGAGAGCGGGCGACGTACGCCACCTTGTATGCCGCGATGCTGCCCGAGACGATCAGGAGAACCTTGCGGCCCTGGACCGACGGCTCGTTCATTCTGTTCTCGCGTTCCTCGAGAGGAACGCTGTCTGTGTTCTCAGGTACCAGATCAACAATGGAGTCCCCGGCTGGCTCTCGCGTTCCTCGAGAGGAACGCTTACTTGATGCCGTCCGCGGTGCGCTCGTAGGTGACCAGGCCCTCGGCGACTTCCTGGAGGGCGATCGAGAGCGGCTTGGGAGCCAGGTCCGGGCTCAACGCCACCTGCGGCGGGGTGAACTCGGCGATGCCTTCGCCCAACTGGCTGAAGTAGGCGTTGACCTGCCGGCTGCGCTTGGCCACCAGCGAGACGAGCGTGTACTTGGAGTCGACCTTCTCGAGAAGGTCTTCGATCTTCGGTTCGATCATCATCAGGATGGTCCTTTCTTATGCTTCTTGTCTTGTGCTTCTTGTGCTCTTGTTCCTCGGAATCCTCACCACGACATCGCTTCGCCCGTCACTCGCTCGGATTCCTCGGCTCCAGTATACGGACCAGATCGCCGGTAGCCCGCCCGAGGTCGTCGTTGACGACGATGTGATCGTAGGTCCCCTTGGCCTTCAGCTCGTCGTAGGAGGCCCGCATCCGCCTCGACAGCGAGTCGGGGTCCTCCGTTCCCCGGCCCCGGAGCCGAGCCGAGAGCTCGTCGAGTGACGGCGGTTCGATGAACACCAGGACCGCCTCGGGCATGGCTCGCTTGACCATGGCCGCCCCCTGGATATCGATCTCGAGCAGGACATCCAGGCCGTTAGCGAGGTGGTGCTCGACGGGGATCCGGGGGGTTCCGTAGAGGTGGCCGTAGACCTCAGCCGACTCCAGGTACTCACCGCGGTCTCGCTTCCCGAGGAAGTCCTCGCGGGAGACGAAGTTGTACTCGATCCCCTGACGCTCCCCCGGACGAGCCGGCCGCGTGGTGTCGGATACGGACAGGACCAGTTCCGGCTTCCTCGCGAGGAGCGAGCGGATGACCGTGCTCTTACCGGCCCCCGAGGGCCCGGAGATGACGAAAAGGTGCCCGAGGCCGGCGGGTCTCAAAAGGGGTCGCTACCGACGAGCGAACTCAGCGAGGAGATTCGCTTTCTGCTTCGACCCGAGGCCCCGCATACGCCGCGATTCGGAGATGTCGAGCTTCTCCATGAGCTTGCGCGCTCTGACCCTCCCGACGCCCGGTAGAGACTCGAGGACGTTCGAGACCTTCATCTTCCCGACGATCTCGTCACTCGTTCGCTCGAGGAGAGCCCCCAGCGTCGTCCTCCCGCTCTTGAGTTGCTCCTTCAGTTCGGCGCGTTTGCGTCGGGCGATACCGGCCTTCTCAAGGGCTTGACGACGCTGCTCCTCGGTCAGAGGAGGGGGCAAGGGCATCCGGGACAACCTCCTTACCTACATGTAGGCGTGAAGCGGCGAGTATAGCCTCGCGCGCGCTCGGTCCGCTGAGTAGCAAACGTCGCTACCTTCTAAGTCTTCGGCTTCCAGGCTCTTCGAGTGGAACGTTTTCGGCGCACAAAGGACACTCATCCGCGTCCCACGACTCGACCTCGAGTTCGACCAACGCCTCGAACGGCACTCCGAAGGACTCCCGGGTGGGATCGCACCTGTCGATCAGGGCACCGATCCCGACCGCCTCCGCCCCCGATGAACGTACGAGGTCGAGGACCTCTCGGGCGGAGCCCCCCGTGGTGATCACGTCCTCGACGATGAGGGTGCGCTCGTGTGGTTCCAGCGCGAACCCCCGGCGGAACTCGAGACCCTTCCCGGTGTGCTCGGCGAAGATCATCTTCGTACCCGAGCAAAGCGCGGTGGCGAACCCGAGAACGATGGCCCCGACCGCCGGGCATGCGACGACGTCGTAGGTCCCTCTGAATCGCTCGGCGATGGCTTCCCCCAGGGACCGCGTGAGGCCGGGGTTCTCGAACACGCGGAACTTCTGGACGAAGACATCCGAGTGGCGCCCGGAGGACAGATGGAAGTGCCCCCGGAGGACGGCCCCGCGGTCCTCTAGTTCGGCAAGGATCTCGCTCTCGTTCAGAAGCCCGCTCCGCCGGAGACACCTGCGAGGATCGCTTTCGCCGCCGCCAGGGGGTTCGGTGCTTCGGTGATGGGGCGGCCGATAACGATGTGATCGGCACCCGCTCGCAGCGCCTCCGAAGGCGTCATGGTCCGTCGCTGATCACCGCCAGCAGAGCCTTGGGGCCTGATCCCCGGGACCACCAGCACCGGACCTCCGGCCGAGACCGGGCCGAAGCGCGCTCGCAACATCTCGACCTCGAGCGGCGAGCACACCAGGCCATCGACCCCGGCAGACAGAGCGAGCTCGGCGAGCCGGGCGACCTGATCGGAAGCGGAGCCATCCATGCCGATGTCCGAGAGATCCTCTCCGTGAAGACTGGTCAACACGGTAACGGCCAGGATCTCCACCTCGTCCGCGGTCTCGGCAGCAGCTGCGAGCATCGCCCTGCCACCCGATGCATGCACGGTGAGGAAACGTGGCCCCAGGGCCTCGACCGCGGCGACCGCTCCTGCCACCTGTGCCGGGATGTCGTGCAGCTTGAGATCGAGGAAGACATCCGTCGTCTGCGCGAGCTCCGTAACCAGCTCGGGCCCACAAGAGGTGAACGCGGTCAGCCCCACCTTCAGCATCCCGACGCTGTTGTCGAGCGACTCCGCGAGGGCCATGATCTCGGCGCGATCGCTGAGATCCAGAGCAACGCAGATCGGATTGTGTTTCAACGCCCGTCCGTCAGCCTTCAAGCTTCACCGCGCCAACGATCTCGGCGGTCGTCGCGATCCCGTGGCGGGCCATGTACTCGGCGATCCCGGCAACGATCTTGACAGAGGCCGTGGGGTCAACGAAGTTCGCGGTTCCGACCGCGACCGCAGAGGCACCCGCAAGCATCAGCTCGATCGCATCGAGGGCCGACATCACCCCTCCCTGTCCGATGATCGGCACGTGCGGGAAGGCGGCATGGACCTCGTGGATCGCTGCCACCGCCACCGGCCGGATCGCGGGGCCCGAGAGACCACCATAGGTGCCCGCCAGCTTCGGGCGACGCGACTCGACGTCGATCGACATCCCTATCAGGGTGTTGATCAGAGACAGTCCATCGGCACCCTCCCCCACCGCCGCGAAGGCGATCTCGCTGAGCGACGTGACGTTCGGGGACAGCTTGGCAAACACGGGGATGCGCGGGATGGCCTTCTTGACTCCGCCGATGACCGCCGCGGTTGCTTCCGGAGAGTGGGCGAACATGTTGTTGCGGTCCTCGAGGTTGGGACATGAGATGTTGATCTCAACCGCCGCCACCCCACTTGCGGTGCGTAGCTTGTCGGCGACCTTGACGAACTCCTCAACGGTGTTCCCCGCGATAGACGCGACGACGGTGGCATCCTTCTTCACCAACCACGGGAGATCCTCGGTGATGAAGTGATCGACGCCTTTGTTCTGGATCCCGATGGCGTTCAACATCCCGGAAGGGGTCTCGCACATGCGCGGCGTCGGTTTGCCCCTCCACTCGGTCAGAGTCATCGACTTGACGATGACCCCACCTATGTCGTCGAGGTGAATGAAGTTCGATCCTTCGCGCCCGGCCCCGAACGTGCCCGAAGCGACCAGGACGGGATTGCGGAGCTCGAGACCCGCCAGGTTCGTCGTGAGGTCCGCCTTAGGCCGCGGCATCAGTGCACTAGTTCCCCGGCGGCGCGTGTTCGTCTTCGGGTTCGTCCAGCCCCGTGTCACGGACCGCAACGTTAGCCGGAGTGAGCTCTCTCTGATCCGTGGCGACGGTGTCAGTTCCGGTTCCATGCCACACGACCGAAGCACCGTTGAACACCGGCCCGTCCGTGCACGCCCGCGCGTAGACGACCGCGTCCTCAGGATCCTCGCCCCGCTTGACCGGACGGCGCACGGGCATCACGCAAGTCATGCATGCGCCGTAGCCGCACGCCATCAACCCCTCCACCGCTACCTGGAGCGGTGTTTCACGTTCGGCGCAGATCTCGGAGACCGTCGCAAGCATCGGGTGCGGGCCGCACGCGTACACGACCTCGGTTCCGCAGCGTTCCATCGTCTCGGCCAGCACGTCGGTCACGCGGCCGCGGTCCCCCTGGCTCCCGTCCTCGGTGGTCGTCCTGTAAACCGACGCGAGCCTCCTGACGTCGATCGGGTTCAAGAGGAGCCCGGAGTTGAGCGCTCCCATGATGAAGTCGACGCGATGACCTTCGTTGCGTAGCTCGTCGGCGAGGAAGAACAAGGGTGCCGCGCCGATCCCTCCGCCGACCAGGAGGCAGTGGGCGCGCCTCTTCGGCATCACGAACCCCCTGCCGGTCGGCCCGACGATGTCGACTATCGAATGAGCCCGGAGCTGAGAGAGGTAGCGGGTCCCGGCGCCCCGGATGTCGAAGACGATCTCGATCGTGGACGCCCAGCCGCCCCGCTTGTGCATCCGGTAGACCGAGAACGGTCGCCTCAGGATCTGCGCCGAGTCCTCCCGAAGCCGGATGCTGACGAATTGACCGGGGCGCGCCTGCTCCCCGATCTCCGGGGAGACGATGGTGAGGCTGTGGTACGCGTCGCCGTACTTCTTGTGGGTGAGGATCTCACCCGATGCCATCAGCATTTAGTGCACCTACCTCCGGACCTCTGCGAGGTAGGCCTGAAGCGGCCTTACCCCTACGTCTCCGCAGATTAGTGCCTCGATAGCCTGCACTGCTGCGAACATCCCGGCCATCGTTGTCACGCACGGCACCCCGGCCTCCACCGACGCGGTCCTGATGAAGTAGCCGTCGGTACGTGCTCCCCTGCCCAAGGGGGTGTTGAACACGAGATCGATCGTGCCGCCACCGATCATCTCAACGACGTTCTCGACGTCCCCCGGCAGTGGATCCGACACCTTGCCCACGGCTCTCACCGGGACCCCAGCACGTTCGAGTACGTGCGCGGTTCCTCCCGTCGCCAGGAGGTCGAAGCCGAGGTCGTGAAGCCGCTTCGCCGGGAAGATGACCGAGCGCTTGTCTCGGTTGGCCACGGACACGAACACGGTGCCTTTGGTCGGAAGCCTCACGCCCGCCCCCGCCTCGGCCTTGGCGAAGGCGAGACCGAACTCGGGGTCGATACCCATGACCTCTCCGGTCGAGCGCATCTCGGGCCCGAGCACCGTATCGACACCGGGGAACCGCTCGAACGGCATCACGGCTTCCTTCACCGCGGTATGCGGGATGCCTTCGTGCCCGATCTTCCCGGCCGGGACCATCCCCTCCGCCCTGAGCTCCGCGAGGGAGGCTCCCGCCATCACCCGGGCTGCAACCTTCGCTAGGGGGACTCCCGTCGCCTTGGATACGAATGGAACCGTGCGAGACGCACGCGGGTTGGCCTCGATGACCGAGACCTCGTCGCCCTTGACCGCGAACTGGATATTGATGAGGCCCTTGACACCGAGCTCGGAGGCGATCGCTTCCGTGTAGGCGACCACTTTGTTCACCTGGTCACCACCGAGGGAGAACGGAGGCACGACGCAGGCGGAGTCCCCCGAATGGATGCCCGCTTCCTCGATGTGTTCGAGCACCGCGCCGATGTACAGCTCGGTCCCGTCGAATATCGCATCGCAATCGACCTCGGTCGCCCCCTCGAGGAACCGGTCCACGAGGACGGGATGTTCGGGTGAGACGTCCGCCGCGGTTCGCATGTATAGCCCGAGTGAATCCTCTTCGTAGACGATCTCCATAGCGCGGCCGCCGAGCACGTACGAGGGACGGACGAGGACCGGGAAGCCGATCGAACGCGCTATCGCACGAGCCTCTTCGGTCGAACGCGCTATCCCGTTCGGAGGATGGGGTAGCCGCAGGTCGGCCAGCAGAGCACCGAAACGCTCCCTGTCCTCTGCCCGGTCGATCGCGTCGGGTGACGTTCCGAGGATCGGAACCCCCGCCCGTGCGAGGGCCGCGGCGAGCTTGAGAGGGGTCTGGCCCCCGAGTTGCACGATCACACCGGCCGGGCGCTCGCGTTCGACCACATTCATGACGTCCTCGAACGTCAGCGGCTCGAAGTAGAGCCGGTCCGATGTGTCGTAGTCCGTCGAGACCGTCTCGGGGTTGCAGTTGAGCATGATGGTTTCGAAGCCTGCATCGCGCAGAGCGAACGCGGCGTGGACGCAGCAGTAGTCGAACTCGATCCCCTGGCCGATCCGGTTGGGGCCTGAACCGAGGATCAGGATCTTGGCGCGCGTCCCGTCCACGACCTCGTCCTCGTCCTCGTAGGTCGAGTAGTAGTAGGGCGTCTCGGCCGCGAACTCGGCGGCGCACGTGTCGACCGTCTTGTAGGTCGGGACGACACCCCACCCCGAACGGGTCGCCCTGACGACGTCCTCGCTCGTCGAGAAGATGTCCGACAGCTCCGGGTCGGAGAACCCGAGGCGCTTGGCCCGCCTCATCAGTCCGGGGCTGCACGCTTGCAGGGGGCCGGCCGCTTCGAGTTCCTTCCGCATGTCCACGATGCGAGCGATCTGGTCGACGAACCAGAGGTCGACCAGCGACGCGTCCGCAACCACCTGAGGCGACATCCCGTTGTAGAGCGCCCCATAGAGGAGCCTGAGGCGGCCCTCGGTCGGTATCTCCAGGCGGCTGAGGTCGGCCTCGGTCACCTCGAAACCGCCCGCGACTCCATACCAGTCGCGCTCGAGCGACCGGAACCCCTTCTGGAGGGCCTCGGCGAAGGTGCGACCGATCGCCATCGCTTCCCCAACCGATTTCATCTTCGTCCCGAGCACCGGGTCCGCGAGAGGGAACTTCTCGAAGGTCCAGCGGGGGATCTTCACGACGATGTAGTCGATCGAGGGCTCGAAGGACGCCGGGGTCTTGTGGGTGATGTCGTTGGGGATCTCGTCGAGCGAGTAGCCGACGGCCAGTTTGGCGGCGATCTTCGCGATTGGGAAGCCGGTCGCCTTCGAAGCCAGAGCACTGGAGCGGGACACCCGCGGGTTCATCTCGATAACCACGCGCCTCCCGGTCTCGGGATGGATCGCGAACTGGACGTTGGAACCTCCGGTTTCAACCCCGATCGCACGCATGACACGGACACCGTCGTCGCGCATCCCCTGATACTCGACGTCGGTGAGGGTCATCGCAGGAGCGACGGTTATCGAGTCTCCGGTGTGGACGCCCATCGGATCGACGTTCTCGATCGAGCAGACCACCACGACGTTGTCGTTGTGGTCTCGCATGAGCTCCAGCTCGAACTCCTTCCACCCCGAGATCGACTCCTCGACGAGAACCTCTCCTATTCTCGAGAGCCTCAGGCCCTCCGCGACGATCGTTCTCAGCTCTTCGGGCTCGCTCACGACGCCGGCCCCCCCCCCCCCCCCTCCGGAACGGGGGCGGGTTGCCACCCGGGAACCCCCCCGGGCCGCGGGCTCCCGGGCCCCCGG
>JBKJZQ010000109.1:0-7547 GCA_046715095.1 Actinomycetota bacterium
CCTGACCATGTCGGTGTTCTCGATCCCTTTCTCCTTGGCGAGCTCCACCGGCACCACGATGAAGAAGTCGGTCATAGCTTCGACGAGATACGGTACGTTCTGCGTGACGAAGTGCTCGTGCTCGGTCACCCGGTAGGTCGTACAGACGTACGGGAAGTCCTTGTCGTCCTCGGCGAAACTGGCTGCAGCTCCCTCGTAGAGGATCGTGGCGGGATCGCGGCGCGTCGAGCTGAGAAGGTTCTCGATGGGCGATTCGGTTGGCTCGTAGTGTTCCGGCACGGGGCCGTCCCTCATCAAGCTCGCGGGAGCGAAGAGGCGGCCCACCCCCTCGCCGGTCATGATGAACGCCCCCAAACCGTCCTTGGGGTCCGAGTCCGCGGGGAAGTCGGGCACGTCGCCGACCCACAGGTTCCCGTTCCACTTGATGCCCGGACGAGTCGGGTCCCACGGGTTCCCCTCGGCATCCGCGGAGGCGCGGTTGTAGAGCACGCGGCGGTTCGCCGGCCACGACCACGCCCAGTTGTGGAAATAGCCCATCCCGGTGGGGTCATCGGTGCCACGGCGATCCATCAGGTTGCCCTCTTCGGTGTACGAGCCGGTGTAGATCCAGTTACCTTGGGCAGTGCTGCCGTCGTCCTTCGAGTCGGCGAAGGACGCCATCTGCAAACCGGTGGTCAGGTCTTTCCCGTTGATCTCCTTCGCCAGCTCCTCGAGCGGCGGGTTGGCCGGGTTGGAGTAGGGCCACGTTAGGTTGAGGATGGGGTCGGCATTCGGACCGCCTTCCTCTTCGTAGAGCGCGCGCAGACGGAGGAACAGCGCGGAGATGATGTAGGCGTCGTCCCTGATGTTGTCTGTCGCCGGCAGCGCGGCGTGTTTCCATTGCGCCCAGCGGCCGGAGTTGGTGAACGACCCAGACTTCTCGATCCAGTGCGTGGTGGGGAGGAAGAAGACCTCCGTGTCCACCGTGGCCGGATCGATGCCGGGAGCGTGCCAGTATTCCGAGGAGGCGGTGGGCAGCGGATCCATGACCACGAACCACTTGAGGTTCGACAGCGATTTGATGATGCGGTTCGAATCCGGCCCGATGTTGACGCTGGACATCCCGCCGTTGAAGAGCCCGTGCAGTCTGCCCGCAAGGGCCTCATCGTGGATCGTCATCCACGACCAGTTCTTGTCGGGCTTGGGGAGCCAGTTGTAGCCGAAGTCGTTGGCTTTCGTCGCGGCGTCCCCGAACCATGCCTTGAGGAGACTGACGAGGAACGGCTTGTACATCGAACCGAAGAAGTTGAGGGCGTTATCCGCGGATTTCTTCGAGGCGTTCCCCTCAACGTACTGGTCAATCGTCTCCTGACCCAGCTGCGGGATCCTGAGGTACCCGGGCAGGATCTCCCACGACTGGGCGTTATCGGTGTTGCCCTGGATGTTGGCGTGGCCGCGCTCTGCGTTGACGCCGCCGCCGGGCAACCCGACGTTTCCCAGCAGCAGTTGGAGAACGGCGATCGCTCTGATCATCTGGCCGCCCGTGGTGTGCTGCGTGAGGCCCACCGCGTAGACGACGTTGCCGGCCTTGTCCTTCGCGCCGGTTGCGGCGAAGATTCCCGCAATCTCGACGAACTTCTCCTCGGGTATGCCGGTTACCTTCGAGACCAGTTCGGGGGTGTAGCGGGCGTAGTGGCGCTTCAGGTACTGGAACACCGTCCGCCGATCCTTGAGCGTCGGGTCCTGTCTCGCGAGCGCCGACTCTTCGAGGTCATACGACCACGACGTCGTGTCATAGGAGCGCGTCTCGGGGTCGTATCCGGAGAACAGACCATCGTTGAACTCAAAGTCTTCCGAGAGGATGAAGCTGGCGTTGGTGTGAAGCTTGACGTAGTCCTCTTGGTAGAGTTCGTTCTCGAGCACGTAGTTGATGAGGCCGCCGAAGAACGCGGCGTCGGTTCCGGCCCGGATGGGAGCCCAGAGATCCGCGACCGCAGAGGTCCGGGTGTAGCGGGGGTCGATGTGGATGATCTTTGCTCCGCGGGTATCGCGCGCGACGTGCGCCCACTTCCATCCGCACGGGTGGTTCTCCGCGGGGTTGGCCCCGATCACCAAGAAGACGTCAGAGTTCTTCCAGTCGACCCAGTGGTTTGTCATGGCCCCCCGGCCAAACGAGGCGGCCAAACTGGCCACCGTGGGACCGTGTCAAACCCGGGCCTGTTGTTCCAACCCCGCGCATCCGAGAGCGCGGAAGATCTTGGTAGTGAGATAACCCTCTTCATTCGAGATCGTGGCGCCGCCGACCCACGCGAACCCCTCGTTCCGGTTGACGGTGTTTCCGTCGTCGTCAGTCGCCACGAAGCGTTCGTCGCGCGCGTCCTTCATCAAACGTGCGAGGCGATCCAGCGCGTCGTCCCACGAAATCTCCTGCCACTCAGCCGCTCCCGGCGCGCGGTACTTGGGGCTCTTGACGCGATTCGAGTTGACGGCGAGCTGCATGGTCGACGCGCCCTTGGGACAGAGAGAGCCGCCGTTGATGGGGCTGTCGGGGTCGCCCTCGATGTGAACCAGGTACGGGGCGGTGTTGAACGACTCGGTGACACCCGCCCCGGTGACGTAAGCGATCATCGAGCAGCCGACCGCGCAGTAAGGACAGACCGAGCGCACCTCAGTGGCGCGAGAAATCTTCAAGGCGCTCACCTGAGCGTAGGCGGGCGCCATGTCGAAACCGAAGGCCGCCCATACGGCTCCGGCGCCTCCCGCCGCAGACACCTTCATGAAATCCCGGCGAGTCAACTCCACGGCGCCACCCCCCCAACCACCGACAACCATTCGGATACCGACCGCTTGAATGATACACGTCGTGAGGTCCCCCTTTTGAGGCGATGTGCGAAACTGACGGAGGCGGACAAGAATGCCGCCGGGCCAAATATCAGGCTGGTCGTTAGGGAAAGAAGGGCGGGATAGGCGTGGCTGCACCCACGATCGCCGAAGCACAGGTTTGGGAGGCGCTCGCCGCCGTCCAAGATCCCGAGTTGCACCGCCCGATCACCGAGCTCGAGATGGTCCGCGCGGTCATCGTGAACGGGCCCCAGGTCAGGCTCTCGATCGCCCTCACCGTTCCGGGATGCCCCCTCAAGGCGACCATCCAGAAGGACGTCACCGAGGCGATACGGGCGCTCGGGATCGACGACGTGCGCGTGGACTTCACTGTGATGACCGACGAGCAGCGAACCGCCCTGCGCGAGCGCCTCGGCGGCGGAGGTAATTCGGTTACCGACGTGTTCGGCAGGTCGAGGGTGATCGCGGTCTCCTCCGGGAAGGGCGGCGTGGGTAAGTCCT
The DNA here is from genome assembly GCA_046715095.1 of Actinomycetota bacterium. Classification (GTDB taxonomy): domain Bacteria; phylum Actinomycetota; class CADDZG01; order CADDZG01; family WHSQ01; genus WHTI01. The sequence continues at coordinate 3,322 of JBKJZQ010000109.1, forward strand.
CACTCAGCGCCAACCTGGCGGTCACGCTGGCGCGGCGGGGGAAACGTACGGCCCTCATCGATGCAGACGTCTACGGGTTTTCGATCCCGCGGATGCTCGGCATCGAGCGTAAGCCCGTGATCATCGACCGGATGATCGTGCCCCCCGAAGCCAACGGCGTGACGGTGATGTCGATCGGTTTCTTCGCGGGTGAGAACGAGCCGGTGGTCTGGCGCGGGCCCATGCTCCACAAGGCGCTCACGCAGTTCGTGACCGACGTGTACTGGGACGATCCAGACATCGTGATCGTCGACATGCCGCCGGGAACCGGAGACGTGGCGCTGACGATGGCCCAGTTCCTTCCCGCCACCGAGGTAGTCGTGGTCACGACGCCCCAGCCAGCCGCGCAGCGGGTGGCGCAGAGGGCCGCCTACATGGCGCGCAAGGTGAACCTCACCGTCACGGGAGTCATCGAGAACATGAGCTGGTTCACCGGCCGCGACGGCTTCCGCTATGACATATTCGGTGACGGAGGTGGAGAGCTCCTCGCCAAGGAATTGGAGGTCCCGCTTCTCGGCCGGATCCCCTTGGTCCCCGAGTTGCGAGAAGGCGGGGACACCGGCATCCCCATCGTCGTCTCGGACCCGGATTCAGAAGCGTCCTTGGCGATAGACGCGGTTGCCTCAAGCTTGCTGCAGATGGGAGTCACCCGCATCCGCCTTCCCATCCTCAACACCGCGAGCGGCAACTAACCACACTTGGCTAGTCCAAAGAACCAAGCGGCCTCGAACCCTGCCGCGTCCATCTACGACTCACTTCCTCGGGCGCGGCCTGACGGCTCTCAGCGGGCGTCGCCTCGTTCGCGCTGGAACAGCACGTACATCCAGATGAGCGAGGGGATCAGAAAGACCGCCCCGACCGACAGGCTCACCATCATGGCCTTGAGCGTCACGTCCGGCGCCGCCGCGTCCGCGATAGTCACGGACCCCTCGAGCATGTACGGGTACTGCCCCGCGGCCCAGCCCCACAGCACCGCGGCGACGGCAACGGCGGCGGCGATACGGGCCTCGAGGTAGCGGCGGCGCCACAGGAGAACGAGGGACGCCAGGCCACCGACGCCGGACAGAACGATCAGCGGAAGGGCCCTGCCCGTAAGGCCGTCGAACAGGAGATCGGCGTCGCTCGCCAGGACCCCGATACCGGCGAGGGCGATGGCCCCCACGACGATGCCGGTCCACAAAGCTCGTTTCCGGAATCCTTCCGCAAGCTCCTCGGAACCCTCTCGCAGGGCGTCGGCCGTCAGGTACACGGCGGCCAGATAGGCGCATATCCCGACCGCCAGCGTCCCTCCCAGGACCGAGGTCGGGTTGATCCAGCTCGAAACGGGATGTGCCTGAGCGTTGCCCGCCGGGACCCTGCCCGACGCCACGGCCCCCGCCACACTTCCGAGGAAGAACGGTGTCAGCACCGACGACAGCGCGAACGTCGCGCCGAAGAGCCTCCGGAGCTCGAGCTCCGAGACCGATTTCCGGAACGCGAACGCGGAGCCACGCAGGATGACCCCGAGGGCGGCGAGGTTCAACGGGACGTAGAGGGACGAAGTCACCGCGGCGAAGACCTGGGGGAAGCCCGTCCACAACACGACCAGGCAGAAGATCAGCCACACGTGGTTCGCCTCCCACACGGGTCCGATGGAGTGCTCGATCAACCTCCTCTGAGGCGCTCCTTTCTTGGCGCCGCCCGCGAGGAGATCCCAGAACCCGCCACCGAAGTCGGCGCCGCCGAACAACGCGTAGGCAGTAAGTCCGATCCACATGATCACCAGAGTCAGCTCCGCGAGGGTCATGGTTCCTGGGGAGCCTCGGGGCGGCGCGCCAGGCGCCTGAGGACCAATACCGTGGCCGCGGTGAGGATCGAATACACCACGATCAGCGCGTAGTAGCCGATGCGGATGTTGGACGCACGTGTAACCGCCTCGTCGACGCGCATGACCCCGTAAACGATCCAGGGTTGGCGTCCGACCTCGGTCGTGATCCACCCGGCCTCGAGGGCGATCGCGGCCGCCGGTCCCGCAGCCACGGCCGCACGCATGAACCACTTGGACGTGGGAAGGGCGCGTCGTCGTTTCCACGCGACCGCGAACCAGATCCCCAGCGCCAGCAAACCGAAGCCAATCGCGACCATCACCTGGAACGCGATGTGAACGGGCGCTACCGGTGGTCGCTCGTCCTCGGGGAACTCGTTGAGCCCGATGATCTCGGCGTCCGGATCGTGTTTACCGAGAAGGGATAGCCCTTTCGGGATCTCGATCCCGAACCGCAGCTCGCCGTCGATCGGGATGCCTCCTATCGTAAGAGGTGCCCCTCTCTGCGTCTCGTATAACGACTCGATCGCGGCGAGCTTCGCCGGCTGGTTCTCCGCGAGGAAGCGGGCGGCCCAGTCCCCCACCCCGATCTGGAACGGGGTCACGACCGCGGCGATCGCGAACGGGATGACGAAGCCGAGCCGGTGGTAGCGATCGTTGCGCCCTTTGAGAATGCCGTAGGCATAGACGCTCGCCACCCCGAACCCCGCGACCATGAAGGCGGCGAGGATCATGTGCGTCGTCTGGACGGGGGTGGCCGGATTGAACATGGCCGCCCAAGGGTCGATGTTCGTGACCTCTCCGTTCACGATGTCGAACCCGCGCGGCTGGTTCATCCAGGCGTTGGCGGTCACCACGAACCACGCCGAAGCCGTACCCGAGACGATGATCGGGATGCCGGACAACAGGTGTGCGCGGGCAGAGAGGCGATCCCAGCCGTAGAGGTAGATGCCGATGAAGATCGCTTCGATGAAGAAGGCGATGCCTTCGATGGCGAAGGGAAGCCCGATGACTGCTCCGAACTTCCCCATCATCCCCGGCCACAGGATGCCCAGCTCGAACGAGAGGATCGTTCCCGAAACCGCTCCGACGGCGAATAGGACCGCGAGCGCTTTGGACCAGCGACGGACGAGCTCCCAGAGGTCGTCGTCGTCCTTACGAAGGGCCCTCCACTCGGCGAAGACGATGAGCGCCGGGAACCCAACGCCGAAGCACGCGATCACGATGTGCCATCCGAGCGACAGCGCCATCTGCATCCGCGCGGCGTAGAGATCGGGCTGAACGACCGGCTCGGATAAGGCTTGCGCCAAGCTCAGCATCATGGCGCGACCGGATCACTTCGGAGTGGCATCTCCGTTCGATGGTACGCAAGGATGGGGCTGATCGGATCGGTTGGTGCACATGTGAAAAAGGGCTGGACGATGCCTTTGACCACCCGGCGGACCAGCGATGTTGACCTTGTGGACCCCAGGTGGTCTCGAGGCAATGTTCAAGGAGCTCAGTCAGATGCCCGTCGACAGCTTGCGCGATCCCGAGGTTCGTAGGGTGGTATCGGCGCGCTTTGATTCGATTCCGGTCTGATGGTTATGGCGTCCCTCCATGGGAAGTCTTCAGAAGCAGGGCGAGTACGAAGTGGAGTACTTGCGGTACTAGGTCGACGAGAACGCCGGCAATATCTTCTGCCTCGTCGATGCGCCGAATGTGGAGGCGGCTAACATCGTTCACCGCGAGGCGCATGGCATGGTGGCGGACGAGATCTATGAGGTGTAGGAAGGGTCGTAGTTCCGAAAGTGAAAGGTAGGTCGGCTCATGTACCGGATGCGGAACACAGTTCTGGTGAAATACGGAAAGTTCAAGGAGTACTACGAGATCTTGGAGAAGCTTCGGTCGACCTGTCGGGAGCGCGGATGGGTTGAACCCAAGCACTGGGCTCCACTTGCAGGCCGTGATAACGAGATCACGACCGAGCGTGTGTACGAAAACCTGGAGGACTGGACCAAGGAGAATGAGGCCTGGCACACCGACGACGAGGTGATGGGCATCGTTCGCGAGGCTTCAGATCTGGTCGAACCTGGCTCGAGTCAAACTTTCATTGAAGAAGAGGCTTTTGAGATCGCTTGACGGCATCGGCGCCCGGTAGCCGAAGGGCCGGCCCGAGGAGCGAGTGATCGGCGGAAATTCGTTCCTCGGCGGGGTCAGTCGGGCGGCTCTTACGGCTCCATCAGGCAGGGCCTAAATCCAAGGAACATTCGCCAACATTCGTGAAAGACAAACACATAGAAGGAAGGCTGCCAAGGAGGCCCTCCCTTCCTCTCCGGTTTCGTCATCAAAAGAAGCTAGGCACGCGCGTTAATAGTGAGGGACTTACCGAATGGCGAGCCAG
>JBKJZQ010000110.1:0-4811 GCA_046715095.1 Actinomycetota bacterium
CGTTGATCGCGACCATGCTCGGCATCCCGGGAATGGATCTCGGTTGGAGGTTGATCGGCCGCTTCAGCGGCAACAGCGCCACCGCTCAGGCCGGGGTCGTCGGCGGCATCGAGACCTCGGAAAGCACCAAGTCGATGCTCAAGTTCCAGCAGAAGATCTTCGCCAACCGTCCCACTCCGCAACCGGAGAACACCCCCGAGGCCACGACCGAGGCCACGACCGAGGCCACGACGGCGACCGCGGATTCCACCGTCACCACAGCTCCGGCGGGCTCGATCACCGACATCATCTACCAAGCCGCCGCGGAGTTCGGATTGGGCGGCGACTATCTCGTCTCGGTGGCCTACTGCGAATCGACGCTCAACCCCCAGGCGATCAATCCCGCCGGGTACTACGGCCTCTTCCAGTTCGACCAGGGCACCTGGAACGCGTACGGCTACGGATCGATCTACGACCCTGCAGCCCAGGCACGTACCGCGTCACGGCTCATCGCTGCGGGCCAGTCGAGCCGCTGGCCCAACTGCGCGTAGCGCTTGCCCTTACCGGGTAGAAAGTTCTAACGCCGCCTGAGCTTCTCGAGAACGAGGATCGCTCCGATGGGTCCCGTCACTATCGCGAGTGCCGCGAAGCCCCATGTCCAACCGAAGTGCTCACGATCCCGGAGCACCAGGATCGCGTAGCCGAGGAAAAAGAAGCCGTGGGTCGCCCCGGCGAGGGAAACGCCACCCTCGTTGCCCGAGAGCATCATCGCGAGCAGCACGAGGAACGAGAGGGTCTCGAGGACCGAGATGACACGTAGCCGCTGAATCTCCGTAGAAGCCGGAAGGTTCTTTTCAATCTCCATGGACGGCAGGGTAGTCCACTACCGAGCCTTGAGGTAGAAGTGCGTGTGGCCCTCTGGGGCCGGAACGTCGTCGACCTTCTCCCAGTAGGCGATCGCTTCGAGTGGACAGTCTTCGAGGGGAACGGGAGCGAAGTCGAAGTGTTCGTAGAAGGGGATCACTTCTTCGTGGCAGCAGAGATACATGGTTCCGCCCTTGGCGTTCATCGCGGCCTGCATCAAGGCGGTACCGATCCTCTGATCCCGTTTGTCCTCGCGAACCAGAACGCTGTCGACCATCAGGGTCTGCGAAGCAACCTCGATCAGTCGAATACAGCCGACCACCGAACCCTCGCGGGCGAAGTAGGCAATCCCCTCTTTGAGGTCGGTGTCGTCGGCCCAACCTCGGGTAGCCAGTAGTTCCCTGATGTCGTTGTGATCGTGCCTCGTGGCACGGGTGATGAACACGCCGGTCAGATTAACCGGAGGACTCGAGGAAATGGCTCTCAACCGCGGTCTCTATGATGCGTTCCCGACTGAAGGCGTTCGCCTCGGCGGAAACGGCCAGAACACAAGGCGTTCGCCTCGGCGGAACGGCCAGAACAAGAGGAGAACCATGGGACACGTAACGGCAGAGAGCCTGGCCCGCAGCTTCGGTGCCATCGAGGCCGTCGCGGGGATCGACCTCGATATCGAAAAGGGAGAGATCTTCGGATTCCTCGGGCCCAACGGAGCCGGGAAATCGACGACCGTGCGCATGTTGACCACCCTGCTGCGTCCTACGAGCGGAAAAGGGACGGTCGCCGGGCACGATGTGGTCGACGATGCCGACGCGGTCCGTCGTGCGATCGGGGTGGCGCTCCAGGACGCCGCGATCGACCCTTTGATGACCGGCCGCGAGCTGATCCGCCTCCAGGCAGTGCTTCACGGCATCGGGAAAGCCGAGACCGCCGAGAGAGAAGAGCGCCTCCTGTCGACGGTGGGCCTCACCAAGGCTGCCGACCGACGGGTCGCCACCTATTCGGGCGGCATGCGCAGACGTCTCGATCTCGCCCTGGCCCTGGTACACGAGCCGCAGGTCCTGTTCCTCGATGAGCCCACGGCCGGACTGGACCCGAACTCGCGGCTCGCCCTGTGGGACGAGGTCCGCAAGCTCAACTCTCAGTTCGGAACGACCGTGTTCCTCACCACTCAGTACATGGAAGAAGCCGACAGGCTCGCAGCCCGGATAGCCATCATCGATAACGGAAGGATCGTGGCCGAGGGAACCCCCGCCAAGCTCAAAGGCGAGGTCGGCGCACCGTCATTGCGTGTCTCACTGCAGAACCCCGGAGACAAGGAGCGCGCCATCTCAGCGCTCCTCGACTTCGGGAACGAGGTCCCCGATTCGGACGGATACGTCTCGATCAGGCTGAGCGGCGGCGCGTCGAAGGTCGGGGCCGTGTCCCGGGCCCTCGACGATGCAGGGCTCGAGATCGAGGGACTCGAGCTTCATGCCCCCTCGCTCGACGACGTCTTCCAGGAAGCCACCGGACGGCGTCTCGAGGGTGCCGAGGACGAGGTTCCGGTCCCGGAGGAGGCACCGTGACCGCTTTCCGTCAGTACCTCGCGCTGACGCGTCGCTCGATAGTGAACACGGCGCGGCAACCCCCACGGTGATCCCATCGATCGCTTTCCCGCTGATCTTTCTCTCGCTGAGCTCCGCGGCTTTGGGTCGCTCGACGCAGCTGCCCAACTTTCCGCGCGTCGATTCCTTCGTCCAGTTCGCGATCATGGCAACGATCACCCAGGGAGTCCTCTTCGGAGCGGTCGGCGCGGGAACCGATATGGCGCGCGACATCGAGGGCGGCTTCTTCGATCGTCTCGTCGCCTCCCCCGTCGCAAGAACCTCGATCGTGGTGGGCCGGATCGGAGGGGCCGCGATCCTCGGGCTCCTACAGGCACTCATCTTCATCGGCGTCGTCTCGATCTTCGGAGTACGGCTAGAAGGAGGACTCGAAGCCGTTGCGATGATCGCCGTCGTCGCTTCCGTCGTCGCGGCCGGCGTCGGATCGTTCACCGTGGCGATGGGACTGCGGACGGGTTCGTCTGAAGCCGTCCAGGGTTCGTTCCCCCTCATCTTCGTGTTCCTCTTCCTCTCGAGCGCGTTCTTCCCCCGAGAGCTGATGAGGGGCTGGTACCACAGCGTCGCCACGATCAACCCGTTCTCACATCTGATCGAAGGGTTGAGGACGCAGGTCATCTCAGGGATCGACGTCGGCGAGTGGCTCATCTCACTCGGCATCGCGCTGGGGATATTCGCCTTGGGAGTCGGTCTCGCGCTGCTGGCACTGCGCGGCCGCCTCAATGCCACGCACGGTTAGGAGATAACGATGTCTACAGAAGCGTCATCACTGAGAGTGTCGTCCTGGAGGGCGTCGTGGAACATCGCGACGCGAAGCATCAAGCTGATCCCCCGCGTCCCGTCGACATTCTTCCCGTCGTTGATCATGCCGCTGGTCCTCGCGATCGCATTCGGGGGTCAGTACGCAGGACTCGCTCTGCTGCCGGGGTTCCCGACCGACGAGATCCTCAACTGGTTCGTACCGATGGCCACGATCCAGGGGTGTGCCTTCGCCGGCGTCACGACGGGGCTCGGGGTCGCCCGGGACCTCGAGAGCGGGTTCTTCGACCGGTTCTTGCTGAGCCCCGTTCCCCGCGGGGCGCTGGTCGCCGGACCGCTGATCGCGTCGGTCCTCCGAGGTTTCCTGCCACTCGCGCTGCTAAGCGGAGTGATCTTCGTATCGGCCGCCGAACTGAGCGCCGGACTCATGGGGTGGGTGGTCTACGCGATCGCCGGCCTCGGGGTCGCTCTCATCGCAGGCGGATGGGCCTTCGGGCTCGCGATCCGCATGAAGACGATGCAGGCGGCGCCGTTGATGCAGAGTGGGGTGTTCCTCGTGGTGTTCATGTCGACCGCGCAGGTGCCGCTCGACCTGATCGGAGGGTGGCTGCACACGGTTGCCCGCGTCAACCCCATGACGAACATCCTGGCCCTCGCGAGGCAAGGCTTCCTCGGTGACGTGACGTGGTCTGCAACGTGGCCGGGACTCCTGGCGCTCGCAGGCTTCGCATTGGTCACCACGACCTTTGCCACCACCGGGATGCGGAAGATCTAGGAAGCCGCGGCTCGCAGCTCTTCGAGGACCTCGTCGGGCACGGTAACGCCGTACTTGCCTCCGGGCATGGTGCGATCGGGACGCATGTCGCCGTGGTAGTCGCTGCCGCCGGAGACGATGAGGTGCTTGCGGGCCCCCATCTCGCGGATCCATACCTGCTCGTCGTCCGGCCGGTCACCGTGGTAGCCCTCGATGCCTGAGAGCCCGGCCTCGATGAGATCGTCGGTGAAGCTCTCGAGGTCTTCGGGACTCAGGTTGAGGGTGAACGGATGGGCAAGGACGGGAACCGCCCCGGCCGAGCGCATCAGCAGGGTCGCCTCGGCCGGCTTGTAGAGCTTGCGGGAGACGTACGCATTGGCCCCCTTGGCGAGGTACTCGTCGAACGCCGTCTGGTAGTCGGGAACCGCGCCGTGACGGACCATGACCGCAGCGAAGTGGGGGCGACCGATCTGGGCGCCGGGGCCCCCTGCCTCGGTCTCGACCTCCTCGAAGGTGATCCCGATGCCGAGCTCGTTGAGGCGTTCCACGATGATCTGATTCCGGTTCGCCCGGTGGTACTGAAGGTTGGCGAGCGCGGCCGACAACGGGTTGTCGTCCTCGGGGACGAAGTACCCGAGAAGATGCATCGTGGGGCGCCCCGAAGGCTGATAGCCACGCTCGATGAGGTCGTCGACGTCACAGGAGATCTCGACCCCGCGGACCACCTCGATACCTAGTTCCTTGCCCTTTGCGACGGCTTCGTCGCACCCGGAATCGTTGTCGTGATCGGTGATCGCGATCGCATCGAGCCCCGCCTGTTTCGCCTTTACAACGAGTTCGGACGGGGAGTCTCC
>JBKJZQ010000111.1:0-14679 GCA_046715095.1 Actinomycetota bacterium
GGGGTGGCTTTCTTGGGCGCGGCCTGAACCGGAGCCTCGGCCTTCTTTGCCGCGGGCGCCTTCTTGGGCGCGGGCGCTTTCTTGGGCGCGGGCGCTTTCTTGGGCGCGGGCGCTTTCTTGGGCGCGGGCGCTTTCTTCGCCGCGGGCGCTGCCTTCTTCTTCGTCTGACTGCCGTTGCCGAGTGCCGACCTGACCTTGTCGGCCACACCCTCCTCGAGCGTGGAGGCGTGGCTCTTCACCGACTCCCCGATCTTCTCGAGGTGGGCGAGAACCTCCTTGGATGACAGCCCGAGTTCTTTAGCTACCTCGTGGACCCTGGGCTTAGCCATGCGTTCCTTTCATGTTCCGTCCCGAAATCCTAGTCGTCCTGCTTTCAGACCTCTTCTGTCACTGGTGTTTCCGGAGCCTCGGGTTCGGTCCCCGCTTCGGGCTCGGTCCCGGCGGCTTCCTCCGCGGGTGGGGCCTCGGCAGAGGTCGCCTCGCGCATCTGCGCCTCGGACTTGATGTCGACCCTGAGACCGGTAAGGCGCGCGGCGAGGCGGGCGTTCTGCCCCTCCTTGCCGATCGCCAGAGACAGCTGGTGGTCGGGCACGACCACCAGCGCGGTCTGGCCGTCCTCCTGAATGTGCACTTCCTTGGCTTTCGCCGGGGAAAGGGCGTTCTTGACGAACTCGGACGGGTCTTCGGTCCACGGGATGATGTCGATCTTCTCGCCGTGGAGCTCGTTGGTAACCATCCGGACGCGCGACCCCTTCGAGCCCACACATGCACCGACCGCGTCGACGTTGCGGTCGTTCGAGACGACGGCGACCTTGGACCTGTGTCCCGGCTCGCGGGCTACACCTTTGATCTCGACGATGCCGTCGAGAATCTCGGGAACCTCGAGCTCGAACAGACGCTTGATCAACCCGGGGTGGGTCCGCGACACGATGATCTGCGGACCGCGGGCGGACTTCCGCACCTCGACGATGTACGCCTTGAGGCGCGACCCATGCTCGTACTTCTCATGAGGGATCTGTTCGGACGGGGGCATGAGCGCCTCGACCTTGCCGAGGTCGAGGATCGTGTAGCGGTGATCTTGCTGTTGCACGATCCCCGTCACGATGTCACCCTCACGGCCCGAGTACTCGCCGAAGGTGGTTTCCCGCTCTGCCTCGCGCAGTCGCTGAAGGATCACTTGCTTGGCGGTCTGCGCGGCGATGCGACCGAAGTCACCGGGGGTGTCCTCCCACTCCTTGAGGACGGTGATCTCTTCGGTCTCCTCGTCGACCTCGATGTCCTGCGCGAAGACCGTGACCTCTCCTTCTTCGCGGTCGATCACGGCGCGCGCTCCGCGCGTCTCGTCGGCGTTCGTCATACGAAGATACGCGGACGCGAGCGCCTTCTCGATCGCCTCGACGACCGTTTCGAACGAGATCCCACGCTCGCGCTCGAGCTCCCTGAGAGAATCCATCGGGATCTTCATCGCTTGTCCTTTCCCTTCCATTCGAAGACCGTTCGCGCCGACTTGATCGAGCCGAACGGCACCGCGACCGCGCCTTGCTCCGTTTCGATCGTCACCGAGGAGTCGTCGATCCCGTCGATCACCCCGTCGATCCGGTGGCTGTTCCCAACAACCGGTTCCTTCGTCTTGATGGTGACGTCCAGTCCTTTGGACAACACGTAATGCTCTGGTGCCTTCAGTGCGCGCTCCAGCCCCGGGGAAGACACCTCGAGCGTGTACCGGCCCTCGATCGGATCTTTCAGATCCAGGGCCCTCGAGAGTTCGTCCGCGACCTTGGCCACGGTGTCCAGATCGACACCGCCGTCCGCGTCGACGAACACCCTCAGAACCGAGGACCCGGGACGGCCGGAGGTCTCCACATCCCACAACCGCAAGGAGTGACGGCGAGCAACCGCCTCGGCGAGGTCCCTGACCTCCTCGAGAGCGCCCATATCGTCCTCCTCACAAATGAAGCCCCTCCTTCGAGGGGCTTCCGTTCCAAATCGCCTGGGCTTCGCGCCTAGACTACGACTTGCGCTACCGGTTTCCACCCGTGGCGGAGACCGAAAAATCCCTGCTCACAGCCGTTAATAAGACTAGCAGATGGAGGAGATATGGCGAAGAAGGGCCGTAAGCGCCGGTCCCGGCGCAAGAACAAGGCGAACCACGGCAAGCGGCCCAACGCCGGCCGCAAGGGCTAGCCGGCCGGAGGTCCCATCCCGATCGGGACGATCGGATCCACTTTCCGCCCCGCCCGCCCCGCGCCCGTGACCACGGTGACCCCGCCGGCGGTCACGGCTCCATCCCCGGACGACGCCCGGATCTCGGCAGCGACCTTCTCGGCCTCCTCGATCAGCGCATCGACGAGCCGGTCGTGCGGCACCCAGCCGATCTGCTTGCCTTTGGAGAAGAGCAGTCCCCGCCCCGGACCTGCGGCGATGCCGATATCTGCATCCCTCGCCTCCCCCGGCCCATTGACCTCGCAGCCCATGACCGCGATCTGCATCGGTGGGAGATCCATCTTCTCGATCCGAGCCTCGACCTCACCCGCCAGCTCGAAGACGTCTAGCTCCGCCCGGCCGCACGACGGACAGGCGACGAAGTCGAAGCCGTCTTCCTTCAAGCCGAGTGATTTCAGGATCTGCTTGCCGAGCTTGACCTCCTCGACGGGATCGGCCGTGAGCGACACGCGGATCGTGTCCCCGATCCCTTCGGCGAGAAGCGTCCCGAGGCCGATCGCCGACTTCACGATCCCCTGTTTGGGCGTTCCCGCCTCGGTCACCCCGAGGTGAAACGGGACGTCGGTCTGCGGCGCCAGGAGCCGGTAGGCGTTGATCATCTCGGGGACGTTCTGGTGCTTGACCGAGACCTTGATGTCCCTGAACCCGTGTTCCTCGAGGAGAGAGATCTCGTAGAGGGCACTCTCCACCAGCGCTTCAGCGGTCGGCCGCCCATACTTCTCGACCAGCTTCTTGTCGAGGCTACCGGCGTTGACCCCGATCCGGATCGAGATCCCCCGTTCCTTCGCGGCGTCGGCCACCTCTTTGATGTGCTTCGGATTCCTCATGTTGCCGGGATTGAGACGCAGTCCGTGGACACCGGCTTCGATCGCCATCATCGCGAGACGAACGGAGAAATGGATGTCGGCGATGATCGGGACGCCGCCCTCCCGGGCGATGATCGGCAGTGCCTTGGCGTCGCCCTCGTGGGGCACGGCGACCCTCACTATGTCGGCGCCCTGCGTCGCCAGCGCGTGAACCTGGATCAGGGTCTCGTCGACGTTGTCGGTCTTGGTCGTCGTCATCGACTGGATCGAGATCGGAGAATCGCCCCCGACGGCCACGCCACCGACGTGGATCAGCCTGGTCTTGCGTCTCTCGTACATGTCACATCCAGTGTAGGGGGCTGTTGAGGCCTCGCACGCCCGCCGGTCGGCAACCACTCAGAAGCGGGCGGCCTCGGCCGGACGCAAACTAGTGGTGCACTAGAAGGGCGTTTGGATCGGGTGAGCGATGTCCAGGTACAGGACGGCCAGGAACAAGAGGACGAAGAACGAGATGACCGCGGCCGCTACCGGGATCGTCTTGCGGATATCCACCTTTTTGCCCGTGACCTTCTCGTAGGCAAGGATGATCAGGTGCCCACCGTCGAGAGGCGGAAGGGGCAGAAGGTTCATCAGCCCGATGAAGACGGTGAACGCCGCGATCATGCCGATCAGATCGAGGTACTGACCCCGCTCGACGGTCTGACCCGCGATCTTGCCGGCGCCCACGAGACCGATGGCGCCCCGCGGATCCCTCTCCGCCGAACCGGACACCTGGGCCCAGAAGTCGCCGTCGAACACGGTGCCGAAAACGGTGCCGATCCCTTTGAACGACAGATAGGTCAGCTGCCAGGTCTCGTTGCCGCCGCGGGCGATCGCCCCTCCGAGCGACTCCCGCTTGTACTCCGGCTCGGGAGCGACCCCGAGGAACCCGCCGATCGTCTCGCCCTCTTCCGGCGTTCTGCCCTCTTCGCCCGGCGGCGCGTAGTCGACGATCGCACCATCGGCGTCGAACAAGCCGGTGCCCAACTGGATCGTCTCCGTCCTGACGGTGCCGTCGCGCTCGATCATGAAAGTGACCGGCTCGCCGGGACGCTCCTTTATGTACGCGCGGATCTCGGGCCAGGTGTCGGCGTCAGCGTCGGGGACGCCCTCGATCCCCACGATCTCGTCCCCGGGGACGAGATCGGCACCGGCCGCGGGCGTGTCCTGGCCGCCCATCGAGGCGGTGATGTCGAGAACCTTGGTCGTCGCGTCGCCCGTCGGGTAGCCGATCGCGAGGAACGCGAAGGTGAGAAGAAGGAACGCGACGACCCAGTGCGTTGCAGAGCCCGCGACCAGGACGATCGCTCGCTGCCACGCAGGTTTGTTCGGGTACGCACGCGGAAGATCCTCGGGTGGGATCTCCTCATACGGGTTCATCCCCACGATCTTCACGAAGCCGCCGAGCGGAAGAGCCTTCACGCCGTATTCGGTTTCACCGCGCTGGAACGACCAGAGCGTCGGGCCGAAACCGATGAAGTATTTCGTCGCCTTGAAGTTGAAAAGCTTGGCGGTGAGGAAGTGCCCCGATTCATGAATCATCACCACGACGAGGATCGCGAGGGCGAAGATGACGATGCCGAACGTCACTGCGCGCCCCCCGGGACCGTGGCAACAGACATCAACCTGGTCGCTTCCGACCGTGCCCATGCATCGGCCTCGAGCACCGCGTCGAGCTCGGTTGCGTCGAGTGGTTCGTGGCTCGACAGGGTTTCTTCGATAACGCGCGTGATACCTGTGAAGGACAGCCTCCCGCCGAGGAACGCCTCGACGGCGACCTCGTTCGCCGCGTTCAAGACCGCGGGGAAGGTCCCGCCCTTGCGCCCCACCTCGTAAGCGAGACCGAGGGCGGGGAACCTCTGATGATCCACGGGTTCGAAGTCGAGCGATCCGATCTCAGGTAGATCGAGACGGGCGCCCCCCATCTCGATCCGGTCCGGATACGACAGCGCCGCCTGGATCGGGATGCGCATGTCGGCCGGCCCCGCCTGCTGGAGGACCGAACCGTCGATGAAGCACGCGATGCCGTGAACCACCGACTGCGGATGGACGACGACATCGATCTGGTCGTAGGTGAGGCCGAAGAGGAAGTGCGCCTCGATGACCTCGAGTCCCTTGTTCATCAAGGTTGCCGAATCGATCGTGATCTTGGGACCCATCGCCCACGTCGGATGTCTGAGGGCTTCCTCCGGGGTCACGTCATCGAGTGACGCCCGACCGCGGAACGGTCCTCCCGACGCGGTCAGGATGATCCGCTCAACCGTGCGGAGGTCGCGCCCGTCGAGGCACTGCGCGATCGCCGCATGCTCGGAGTCGACGGCCTCGACCCGGCCGCCTCCCACGGCGGCCGCCGCGAGGCCCAACTCTCCACCGGCGACGAGGCTCTCCTTGTTGGCGAGAGCGAGGATCTTTCCCGCGGCCAGGGCGGCCAGCGATGCCTTCAGCCCCGCTGCTCCGACGATCGCGTTGAGGACGATGTCGGTCTCTTCGAGCGCGGCCATCTCGGCCGCCGCGTCCGCCCCGATCCCGGTCCAGGCGACGCCGAACTCCCCGGCCTGTCTCTCGAGGACATCGGAGTCGCTGCCTACGCACAATCCGAGGACCCGGAAGCGACCTGGGTGCGCCCTGATGACGTCCAGGGCCTGACGCCCGACCGACCCCGAAGAGCCCAGGACGACGACGTTCTTGATCTCTGTCATTCCCCGATTGTCACACGGTGAGAGTTTTGCCTAGAGAACCACGAAGTGGAGGTAAAGGAACACTGACGGCGCACCGAACACGATCGCGTCGAGCCGGTCGAACATGCCGCCGTGGCCGGGCAACATCCTCCCGGAATCCTTGATCCCCAACTCCCTCTTGACGAGGGATTCGGCCACGTCCCCGGCAGGTGCAAGGAACCCGATGATCGCTCCGATGGCGATGCCGTGGCTCACCCCGATCACGTCGATGAAGCTTCCGAACATCGCCCCCGCCGCAAGCGCGGCGACGAAACCTCCGGCGAATCCTTCCCACGACTTGGCCGGTGAGATCGACGGCGCCATCTTGTGGCGGCCGAAGGCCGTGCCGGCGAAGAAAGCCCCGATGTCGTCGGCTGCGGTGATGAGAACGTAGGCCAGGAGGACACTGACCCCCGACCTCACGGTGAGCATCGAGACTGCCCCCACTCCCCCACCTCCTATCCAAAAGATCCCCATGACCGTCCAGGCGACATCCGTCGCAGGGGTGGGTCCCCGGTCGGGCCGGTGCGTGATCTTGAAGGTCAGCACGATGATGCCCGCTCCCGCGGCCACGAGGAAGCCCAACTCTTGGGGCCGGAAGTAAGCGGCGGCCATAAGGGCCAGCGCTCCCGCCGGACCCATCAGCGTGACGATGCGGCTGCCGGTTCCTCGAACCGCGATGAAGAGCTCGAGGGCAGCGAGACAAACGACCGCGGCGGCCAGCCAGAAGAACGCGGTCGGCCCGCTCAGCATGGCGCCGAGCATCAACCCAAGGAGGACGAGGGCGGTCGCGACCGCCTGAGGGAGGTTGCGGGACGACGCTGTCACGCGCCTCAGACCTCGGAGAGTTCTTGTTCCTTGCGCTTCAGATTCTCGTCGACCTCTGCGACATAGCGGTCGGTGATCTTCTGAAGGTCGCCTTCGGCCCCGCGCTCCGCGTCTTCCGACAAGGTGCCGTCCTTCTTCATCCGTTCCAGTTCCTGCTTCGCGTGACGCCGGACACCGCGGACCGCGACCCGGCCCTCTTCGGCGCGGAGGTGAGCGACCTTGATGAACTCCTTACGCCGGTCCTCAGTGAGCTGCGGGAACGCGAGTCTCACCACGGCCCCATCGTTCGCCGGGGTAACGCCGAGGTCGGAGGCGAGAATCGCCTTCTCGATCGCAGCGATCGAGTTGGGGTCGTAAGGAGCGATGACGAGAAGGCGCGGTTCGGGAACCGAAAGGTTCGCCACCTGATTGAGAGGAACCTGCGTGCCGTAGTAGTCAACGTGGATCCGGTTCAAAAGGGAGGGGGCGGCGCGTCCCGAACGGATCGAGGCCAGCTCTTCCAGGTTCATCGAGACGGCCTTCTTCATCTTCTCTTTGGCCTCTCGCAGTACGTCAGCCGTGGTCTCAGCCATCGCTTTAGATCCTCCTACCTGGTTCCGCCGGAGTGCACGAGGGTCCCCACTTCTTCACCCGACAGCACTCGCACAATGTTGCCGGCCTTGAGGTTGAAAACGATGATCGGAAGCCGGTTGTCCATGCACAGAGACACCGCGGTCGAATCCATCACCTTGAGGCCGCGGCTGAGGACGTCGAGATACGGGAGCGAGGTGAACATCTTGGCTTCTGGATTCACCATCGGATCGGAATCGAACACGCCATCGACCTGCGTTCCCTTGAGGATCGCCTCGGCATTGATCTCGAGTGCACGGAGAGCCGCGGTGGTGTCGGTCGAGAAATAAGGGTTCCCGGTACCACCGGCGAAGATCACCACACGGCCCTTCTCGAGGTGACGCATCGCGCGGCGCCGGATGTCCGGCTCGGCCAGCTCCTGCATCCAGATCGCGGTTTGAACCCGGGTCTGAACCCCTTCTTTCTCGAGCGCGTCCTGAAGGGCGAGGGCGTTGATGACCGTACCGAGCATCCCCATGTAGTCTGCCGTCGTCCGGTCCGTACCCTGCGCCGATGCGCTCAATCCGCGGATGGTGTTCCCGCCCCCGACGACGATGCCCAGCTCTACGCCCAGGTTCCGCGCGTCGGCCAGCTGTCTGGCGATCGATGCGACGATCCGCGGATCGATGCCAAAGCCGTGTGACGGATCAGCGAACGCTTCTCCGGAAAGCTTCAGCAACACCCGGCGGTACTTGGGCGCGGCCCCGGCGACACCAGGGGCGCCGGCCATGTCGGTCACTTCACTCACGTGGGCCTACGATCCCTGGCCCTCGCCGACCCGGATCCTGGCGAACCGACCGATGTTGATGTTCTCGCCCATGGACGCCTTCGCCTCGTTGACCAGATCGGAGATCGACTTGGACTTGTCCTGGATCCACTCCTGGTCCATCAGGACGCGCTCCTTATAGAAGCCCTCGAGCTTGCCCCCGACGATCTTCTCGATGATGTTGTCGGGCTTCCCCGAGTCCTTAGCCTGCTTCGCGTAGATGGCGGACTCCTCGTCGATCACGTTCTGAGGGACCTGGTCTCTGGTGGTCCAGTCGGGGTCCGCGAACGAGATGTGCATGGCGATGTCCTTGGCCAGGCGCTCGAATGCTTCGGTCTTCGCGACGAAGTCCGTCTCGCAGTTGATCTCGATCAGGACCCCGAGCTTCGGCGGGTAGTCGGGCTGCGGGCGGTGCATGTACGCGTACACGAGACCCTCGGTCGCCGCGCGCTCGCTCTTCTTGGCGGCGTCGGCGAGACCCTTCTCCCTCAGTAGCCGCTTCGCGGCATCGAGGTCTCCGTTCGCTTCGGCAAGCGCCTTCTTACAGTCCATCATCCCGGCGCCGGTCGCCTTGCGAAGCGCCGCCACGTCCTTAGCGTTGATCTCAGCCATCTCTTTTGGAACCTTCCTGTGCTGGTCTTGTCCTACTCGTCTGTCTTGGGCCTCGGGTGATCGAGGTCGCCGGGCTCGTCCCCGCGCTCGTCGGCCGGTCCTTCCGTCGTTGGAGCGTCCGTCTGAGACGGGGCGGGTGGGGCAACCTCCGCGACAGCGTCCGCTACCTCGGCCTCATCGCCGGCGGCCGCATCCTCATCGGTCTCGGGTGCATGCTGAGCGGGGGTGTGTTTTCTGAGCGCGGCCGCCTCCGCATCGGTTTCGGGTGCTTTCTGAGCAGCCTCTTCGGCCTCGAGCTGAAGTTCCCACTCGGCCTTTGGCTGCGCCGCCGCTCCGGGCAACACCTGGGTGGGTTCACCGGCTGCAGGAGCCGGCGCCGCTACCTGCGCTTCCTGGTCGGGAGCGTCTTCCCGCATCGATTTGCCCTCGATCACTGCGTCGGCGATCACCCTGGTCAGCAGCTGGCCGGCGCGGATCGCGTCGTCGTTGCCGGGGATCCCGAAGTCGACGTCGTCGGGATCGCAGTTGGTATCGAGCACCGCGATGATCGGGATGCCGAGCTTGCGAGCCTCGCGCACCGCGATCTCTTCCTTCTTGGTGTCGAGGATGTAGATCGCTTGGGGAAGCTTCTGGAGATCTTTGATCCCGTGGAGGTTCCTCTGCAGCTTCTCGAGCTCGCGCCGGAGCTTGAGGGCCTCCTTCTTGGAGAAGCTCTCGAGCGCGCCGGTCGCTTCCATGTCGGCGAGCTCGTTCATCCGCTTGATCCGGGCGGCGATCGTCTGGAAGTTCGTCATCATGCCGCCGAGCCAGCGGAAGTTGACGTACGGCATCCCCGCTCGGTCCGCCTGCTCCTGGACGATGTCCTGGAGTTGCTTCTTGGTAGCCACGAACAACACGGATCCGCCTTTGGCGACGAGATCGCGGGTGAACGTGTAGGACTTCTCGATCCCAGACATGGTCTGTTGCAGATCGAGGATGTAGATGCCGTTCCTCTCCGCGAAGATGAACCGCTTCATCTTCGGGTTCCAACGGCGCGTTTGATGGCCGAAGTGGACCCCGGCCTCCAGCAACTGCCTCATCGTGACGACGGGCATGGTGGTGCTACCTCCTTCGGTTGTGCCGGCCTTCGCCTCGGGGTCTTCAAACTGACATCGCTTTCGCCCGCCAGTTCTCAGATCCCTCGTAGACAGGTCCGGACTCCTCCGCCCGCCGAAACCCGGACGCTTCAACTCGCTGAGCGACCGGGACCGAAAGCCCCCGAGCGCCTAGGGCGCGCCGAGGGAGCGGACGTGTGTGATGTGGAACGTAGAGAGGTTACCAGTTGGGCGGACCAGGAGGATCAGGAGGTGATGGCCTCGTTCACTTTGCCCTTGAGCGCCAGAACAGCCTTCGTGTGCATCTGGCAGATACGGGACTCGGTGACGCCGAGGACCTCGCCGATCTGGGCCAGGGTCAGGCCCTCGTAGTAATAGAGGGTGACCACGATCTTCTCGCGCTCCGGAAGGCGGCTGATCGCCCCCGCCAGGATCTCCTTCATCTCGTCGACCTCGAAGGCGTCGGAAGGGCTCACCGTCTTGGTGTCCTCGAGGGTGTCGACCAGCGAGATCTTGTCTCCGGAACCGCCCTCGACCGACATCAGCTCGTCGAGCGCCACCAGGGACACCGTGGAGAGCCGCGTGTAGATGTTGTGGAGGTCGGAGACGGAGATATCCATTTCCTTGGCGATCTCCTCGTCGGACGGGGGCCTCTTGAGCTTGTTCTCCAGCGCGTTGTAGGCCTTCTCGACCTCTCTCGCTTTGAACCGAACCGACCGGGGAACCCAGTCGATGGCCCTGATCTCGTCGATGATCGCCCCGCGGATACGGCTGATCGCGTAGGTCTCGAACTTGATGCCGCGGGTCAACTCATACTTCTCGATCGCGTCGATAAGCCCAAAGATCCCGTACGAGATGAGGTCGGATTGCTCGACGTTGGCCGGCAACCCCACCCCGACCCGGCCCGCGACGTACTTGACGAGCGGGGAGTAGTGGAGGATCAGACCGTCCCGCGACTGCCCCGACCCGGTCGACTTGTACTCTTCCCACGCCTCCCGGACGGGGTCGGCACTCAGGTCCACCTGGAGGGTGGGCCGCTCGTCCGCTTTAGGCTCTGGGGTGGCTCTGCTCATAAACTGACCTCAACCGCTCGTTGGAAACGTGTGTGTAGATCTGCGTTGTAGCGAGGCTCTCATGGCCTAAAAGCTCTTGAACTACGCGTAAGTCTGCACCGTTGTCGAGCAGATGTGTAGCGAAAGAATGACGTAGGTCGTGAGGTCCTACCCCACTACGACCTTCGGCCGATAGATAACGGGTCATCTGAGTCCTCACGGTTCGGGGGTTCAGCCGCATCCCTCGCGCGTTCAGGAACACCGCGTGTGAG
Source organism: Actinomycetota bacterium (assembly GCA_046715095.1). Taxonomy (GTDB): domain Bacteria; phylum Actinomycetota; class CADDZG01; order CADDZG01; family WHSQ01; genus WHTI01. Next base: position 11,019 of record JBKJZQ010000111.1, read on the forward strand.
TCTGCCACTCCCCTGGAAGACCGCCCCTTCGGGCGCTTCTCGAGGAACCACTTCCGGCCATCGTCCCGGTACTTAAGGAGTGCCCCGGCTGCCCTGGGGGTCATCGGGACCCGTCGCTCCTTCCTGCCCTTGCCGAGCACGTTGACCATCCCCGAATCCAGATCGACGTCGTCGAGGTCGAGCCCGCACAGTTCGCTAACGCGCAGGCCCGAGCCATAGAGCAGCTCCAGGATCGCTCGGTCCCTCTGCCCCACCGCATCGTCATCCGGCGGAAGCTCGCACAAGGACGCGGCGTCGTCTTCCTTCAGGACCCTCGGGAGAGGTCGGTCGAGCTTCGGGGACTCCAAACCATCGGCTGGGTTCGAGGCCAGCAAGCCCTGGATCACCGCCCAGGTGAGCATCGAACGAAGCGAGGACACCTTGCGTGCGATCGACCGGCGCGAGAACCCCCTCGTTCCGAGGAACGCCACGTAACGTCGAAGGTGCCGGCGGTCGATCGAATCGAGTTCGGTTATCCCACCCCGACCGAGCCAGTCGGCCGCCTGGACCAGATCCCCTCGGTAGGCGGCGAGCGTGTGGGGGGACAGGTCGCGCTCGGCGCGCGCGGCCCGAAGGAACGCATCCGCCGTCTCCTCGAGTGTGGCCGCCATCCCCGGTTCGCTCCGCATCGCCGTTCGAAGCATGCGGGGGCCTGTTACTCCTGTCAACTACTGGGAGTTCCTGGGAAACGTTCCGCCTACCGCGGAACGCTTCCGTGGGGCCACTGGGGGTTGACGTTCTCAGTCCAGGTGAGAACATGTTGGCGGATTTATCTCGCCGATGCAGCCATAAGGAGGTTCGTGGTCAATCAACCTGCGACAACCCAACAGGCTTACACGGCGATCCTCTCGCATTTCGTCGAGCACGGTAGGGCGCCCCATTACGTTGAGTTAGCGGCAACCCTGGGCATCGGCATCGAAGAGGCGCGCACGCTCCAACGGGATGCTGCCGCGGGTGCACCCGCGGCGACCTGTTGGCTCAGCCACGACAGCGACTACATCGAGGCCTGGGGTCCGTTCTCGAACGTTCCAACGCACGTCAGCATCAGCGTCGAAGGAGAGGACCGCTGGTACGGCTTGTGAGGGATGGAAGCGCTGGCCGTGCGCTGGCTTTTCCCGGGTCGAGAGGTAACCATCACGACGCCGTGTCTCGACTGCGGTGAATCCGTGACGATAAAGATGCGTGACGAAGAGATTCTCTCGATCGATCCCGAAACCGCGGTCGGATACCAGCTATCTCCCTTCGTCCAGTGGCGGGAGGGATCGGGAGCCTTCAACTGAAGCCGGATGAATCTCTTCCGGTCGGAAGAACACGTTAGGCGCTGGCCCCTTTACTCGACCTCTGCTGAGGACTACGTGCTGCCTGTCTCGACGTGGACCCAGATCTTCTCGGGGCAATTGTTCCGCGAACGCCTCGCACCCGACTACCTCGAGAAAGGGAAGGTATACGTCGCCGAGTACCACGATGCTCTCCGCGAAGCGGGCAAAGCCAGCCCGTACTGGAACTACCCTTTGATCGCCGGTCTCGACACGGTTCGTTTGTCCCGCTATCGAGTGGTCGGCGCATATACCCGTTTTGATGACACGGTTCTCAACGATCTCAAGGACGCTCGGAATCGCATCGTGAATGGCCTCGAGCACGCCTCAAACCACCGAGAGAACCACCTCGTATGGGCCGCTCCGGGAAGCGGTAAGACCTACTTCGTGGAACAGGTCGCTGCGTCGCTCGGGGCGGATGCTAACTACCGAGAGATCAACTTGGCCAAACTCGACAGTCACGGGTTCGACAATGCACTGACCGATGCGATCAGCACTGCACGACCGACACTGTGCCTGGTGGACGAGGTCGACTCCCGCGCCGCCGAGATGTGGCCCTATGAGATCTTGATGCCTTACCTCGATTCCAACATGGCGGGCAAGGCGCACATCGTCTTCGTCCTCGCCGGGAGCTCCGGCTTCAGCCTCGAGGGCATGAAAGAGCGGATCCAGGCACGCCCCAAGGGCGCAGATGTTCTCAGCCGGATACCGAGCTCGAACCAGTTCACCATAGCCCCGCTGGGCTTCGGCGACCGGGTTCTGGTTGCGTTGAGCCTACTCCAAGCAGCGGGCTCGGCGATCGGCCATGAGATAGAGGCGGTGGAGAAACTCGGTCTCTATTACGTTGCCATCAGCGACCGGCTCGCGAGCGCGCGCCAGCTTCAGGAGTTCGCCGCTGCTGCGGTTGAGCGGATCCCGCGCGGCGATGACCGCGTCAAGTACGACCACTTCTTCGTTCCAGGCGATCCTGAGAACAAGCGGTTCTGGGTCGACGTGGCGAACGTCGCGAGAGATCTCGTCAACGCTTACGTAACGGTAGAGGCGTAGTCCTGGTTCCGGTCAGAGCGAACGGAGGCTCTGGCCGTCACGCCTGGCCGAACCACCGTGCCCGTCGGCTCGATGCGAACTCTGCCTTCTCAACATATTGCAATACTTACATGAGAGAGGCTGACCTCCCCCGGCCGAGGGAGACCGCTCCCGCCGCCGATCAATCCGGCAAGCGAAACGCCCTGATGCGGAGATCGGAACGGGCGTCTTCTCGTGAGACCCGCTTTGTTACCGAGGAGCCCGGCTACGGAGTAGACGCTGGTGACGTCGAGAGACTCCTGCAGGGACATCGCGGGCAGGATCCCCGGAAGACGCTGCGCGATCATCGATTTCCCCGAACCCGGAGGACCGATCATCAACAGGTTGTGTCCGCCGGCGCACGCGATCTCGGCGGCCTTCTTGGCTTCGGGATGACCCTTGACCTCCGCCATGTCCTCGGTAACGAGAGGAGGTTCGGGAGCGGGCAAGACGGCTGGGGGATCCCAGCCACCCTCGAGGAAGGCGATCGCCCGGCGCAGATTATCGACCGGAACGACCTTCAAACCCTCGACGATGGCTGCCTCAGGGGCGTTGTCCACGGGACAGATGATCCCCTTCCTGCCGTGCTCCCTGGCGGCCATCGCTGCCGCCATGACCCCGCGCACCGGCCGGACCGAGCCGTCGAGAGCAAGCTCGCCCACGATCATCCATCCCTCGAGACGTTCGGCCTCGATCTTCTCAGCACCGGCGAGAATCCCGAGAGCGAGCGCCAGATCGAAGTGCGAGCCTTCTTTTCGCAGGTTCCCGGGGGCGAGGTTGGCGATGATCCGGCTGCCCGGCCAGTGCAGACCGCTGGATTCGAGGGCGGACTTGATCCTCTGGTCGGCTTCCCGGACCGATGCCGTCGGGAGGCCGACGATGCGAAAGGTCGGGATGCCCCCGCCGGCGACGTAGACCTCTACCTGAACGAGGTGGCCCGAGGTTCCCACCAGCGCCACCGATTCCGTCTTCGCGAGCACCGCAACCGCCTCCCTTTCCTCCGAGTCCCCCGCTGGGGAGCTACACGAGGAACTTAGGAAGGGGGTGCGACACGAGAATGCCCGCGGGAGGAGGCGTCACCCCGCATCCCGGGGCGCAACGTAGTGAGCGTCACAAAGAAGGACAGCGGAGGTTCAGCTGCGCTAGCTGCCCGCCGTGGGTCGCCGAGCGGATCTGCTTATCCGACAGCCTCGGGGCCGAGGCCCGCAGTTCGAAGTACCTGACCTCCTCATCGCTGCGGT
>JBKJZQ010000112.1:0-6298 GCA_046715095.1 Actinomycetota bacterium
GTGCCGCCCCAGTCGAACACCACGCCCTCTATCGTCATCACACCTCCAGCGAGGAGTAGGCGACGACGCCGCGGTGGAGGCCGCCGGTGGCCTCGATGATCGCGGCTCTGAGCTCCTCGGTCGACGCGATCGCCTCGAGCTGCCTCAGGAGATCGACGAGTTGTTTCACCGAGCGGACGAAGTCGCCGGGGGCATCGTCTTCTTCGAGGATCTGGTCGAGGGGTGCCCCGGCCGTCCACCGGTAAGCCTTCTCGGCGAAGCCGGGGTCGGGCTCTCGGGTCAGGTCGAGCCCCCGGGAGCGCTCCTGCTTCTCGATGCGGTCGTAGAGGGCGACGAGGCGGAGCCACGCGGCGCGGGCTGCGTCGGTCGGCCACGACGTTGGAGCTGCGGGTTCGGGGCCGCGGGTCTCGTACACGAGGCTCGAACACACGGCCGCCACCTCGGGCCCGTCGAGACCGTCGAGCACGCTCTCCTGCAGCGCCTCGACCACCAGCAGATCGGACTCGTTGTAGACGCTGGTCAAGAGCTCGCCCTTGGCCTCGAGGTGCCAGTCCTTGATGTAGCCGAGGTCCTCGAGGGCGTAGACCACGACGTCGAACCGGCGCGCCAGGGTCTCCGTTCGACGTGAGATCCGACGGCTGATGCCCCTGATGTCTTTCTCGAGCCGGACCGCGCGCTCGGCGAAGTGGAGATGACGCCCTCGGTCGGGACAGGAGTGGACCGGATGCTCCTCGACCCTCCGGCGCAGATCGCCCACGGCATCGTTCCCGTGAGCGTCGAGTGGTTCTTCCTCGGTCTCGATCGCGATGAGCTTGCGGGCGAGGTGCCGGCGAGTGCCGGCGTCCTTCGCCTTGAAGGTGTTCGGGATACGCATCGACCCGATGATCCTGGGAGGGCGCCGGAAGTCGGTCGGGCCGAGACGGATGAGAGCGCGCGATCCAGACATGGCCATGAGCTTCGGTGCTCCATCCCCCCGAGACATCGTCTCGATCACGACGTATCTGCCCCGTCTCTTGCCGGAGGGGATCTCGAAGACATCGCCGCGCCGGAGTGAGCCAAGCGCCGGATCGACCTGTTGTGCCCCGGAGGACCCCGTCCCTGACTCGAACCGTTTGAGAGCAGCCACCAGCTCGCGGTACTCCTCGGCATCTCCCTTCTCGCACGTCATCCGCTCGCGGTACGACGCGAGGTAGGCCTCATCGCGCTCGCGATTCCGCTCGAGCTGGACGACGTCGCGATCCGCCTGGAACTGGGCGAACGAGGAGTTGACCAGGTGCTCGGCCTCTTCGCGCCCGTAGCTGCGAACCATGTTGACCGCCATGTTGTACGACGGCTGGAACGACGACGTCAGTGGATAGCTGCGCGCGGCGGCGAGACGGCTGATCGTCTCGAACGGAGTGAAGCGCTGCATCAGCACGACCGAATGGCCGAGCTCGTCTTTCCCTCTGCGGCCTGCTCTTCCGGACAGTTGCGTGTACTCCCCAGGGGTCATCAACTCGTGCTTCTCGCCGGTGAACTTGGTGAGGCTCTCGATCACCACCGTGCGCGCCGGCATGTTGATCCCCAGCGCCAGCGTTTCGGTGGCAAACACCACCTTGACCAAGCCCTGCTTGAAGAGCTCCTCGACGGTTTCCTTGAACGGAGGGATCATCCCGGCATGATGCGCGGCGATCCCGTTCGCGAGTCCGGCGGTCCACTCGTGGTAACCGAGGATGTCAAGCTCCTCCTCGAGAAGCTCAGACGCCCTCATGTCTGCGTACTCCGTGATGCGCTTGCGCTCGTCGGGTGTCGTGAGGCGGAGGTTCTCGTAGAGGCACCGCTTGACCGCCTCGTCACATCCGCGTCTCGAGAAGATGAAGTAGATCGCGGGCAGCATGCCCTCACCGTTCAGTCGCTCGACGACCTCGGTGCGGAACGGGATGCGAGGCTTCTTGTCGCGTTCTCTCCGGCCCCCGCGATTCGGTCGCGCTGGTCCCCGCCGCTTGCGACGATCGAACTCGAGAGCGCGCGGGTTGGGGACCTGGTCTCCATTCGGTTTCTGCACGAACATCGGCAACAGCTCATCCGATGCGAAGTACCAGTGTCTGACCTCGACCGGACGCTTCTCTTCGATGACGACCTCGGTGCGCCCCCTGAGCGTCTGAAGCCACTCGGCGAACTCCTGGGTGTTCGAAACGGTGGCCGAGAGCGACACGATCTGAACATCGACCGGGAGATGGATGAGGATCTCCTCCCACACGGCCCCCCGGTAGCGGTCCTGCAGGTAGTGAACCTCGTCGAGAACGACGTAGCGGAGCCCCTGGAGGGTCGGCGAATCCTCGTAGATCTTGTTCCGGAGGACCTCGGTCGTCATGACCACGACGGAGGCATCACCGTTGACCGAGTTATCTCCGGTCAAGAGGCCCACGTTGTCGGCGCCGTGAAGGCCCACGAAGTCCCCGTATTTCTGATTCGAGAGCGCCTTGATGGGAGTCGTGTAGAAGGTCTTGCCGCTCTCATGAAGCGCGAACCAGGCGGCGAACTCGCCCACGACGGTCTTCCCCGCGCCGGTCGGCGCGGCCACTAGAACCGATGAGCCATCCACCAGAGATCCGCACGCGCGTCGTTGGAACGGATCGAACGGGAAATCGTAGGTGGCCTCGAACCGATCGACGAGGTCCATGGACCGAGTCTAGGGCTAGTTGTTGCCGTCACCTTTGGGAGTGACCTCTGTGGTTGCTTCCGGGGTCGGGTCGGGGGTTGCCTCGCCAGCGTTGCCCGGGATCACCGCGACCGGGGACGTCAACGCGGACGACGGGAGGTCGACGTCGGTGCGGGCTTCATCGAGGAGCACCAGCGCGTTCGTCCACACGGTCGTCGCGAGGTCAAGCTTGGCGGCGGCCCGCTTGAGGAGCCGGTCGGCGTCCTTGCCCTCGGCGCCGGCTGCGAGCTCGTACAGCCTGGCCGATTCGAGGTAGATACCCAGGGAGGATTGGAACAGCTCGGCCACCGTCGGGGCTTGCCTCGGGCTCGGGACCTGGGCGGCGGTCAGCTGGGCGCTCTTCAAAGCCGTCACCCACTTCCCGGCGTCTTTCTCCAGGCCGGCGAAAGCGTCGTCGTCCGACGCGGTCGGTGCTTGGGCCAGTCCGGCACCGGCATCACCGGAGGCGAACAGAACGGCCCCCACCTGGGTTGTGTAGCCCTCGAGCTCACCCTGCGCCCGGACGTCCGCCTGAGGCTCCCGGGTAACCGTCACGACCACGGCGGCGATGATCCCGATCAGGAGCACGAGACCGACCGCGATCCCCACCCGGCCCCCGCTGGTCTGGTACCAGGGGATGTGCTCGTGGTGTGAGTACTGGACCCGGGGCGCTCCCCCAGGGCGCCGTTTTGCCTTGCTGCGCTGTTGAGCTTTCTTCTTGCCCTTGATGGCCACGGCCCGGACTATAACGCGGCCTTCGCCCGCCTCTTGAGCACGAAGGAGAGAAGCAGGATCGTGATCTCGAAGAACAGATACAGGGGCACCGCCAAGAGCAGCATCGTGTAGGGGTCCTGGCTGGGCGTGATGACCGCCGCGAGGATCGTGATGAGCACGATCGCCGTGCGACGCCCGGCCCGGAGCTGCTCGATGCTGACCGCCCCGATCAGCCCGAGGAAGAACAGCACCAGGGGCAGCTCGAACATGACGCCAAAGCCGAGCAGCATCAGGCCGACGAAGTTCAGGTACTCCTCGGCCCCGAGGAGCGGCACGAGGTCGGAGCCTCCGATATCGATCAAGAAGTTGATCCCGGCGGGCAAGACCATGTACGCAACCCCTGATCCCATGAGGAACAAGAGGGTCGACGCGGCCATGAACGGCACCGAGTAGCGCTTCTCTTTGGTGTTGAGCGCCGGCGCCACGAAGGCCCAGATCTGATACAGCCACACCGGAGACGTGAGCGCGATGCCGACCAAGGCGGTCATCTTCAACCGGAAGTTGAAGCCGCCGATCAGCTTGTTGTAGACGAGGTCGCAGCCCTGAGGACCGAGTTTGCTGGGATCGACGTCACAGAGCGGCCGGCGGAAGAACTCGAGGATCGGGTCGTAGAAGAAGAACACGGCGATCGAGATCAGGAGGAACGCAGCCAGAGACTTGATGATCCTCGAACGCAGCTCACCGAGGTGTTCCATCATGCTCATCCCGCTGCGCTTCTCGTGCTGCCGCTTCTTGAGCCCGAACCGCAGGCGCCTCTTCCTCAGGTCCGAAGGGCTCCCCACTATCTGATCTCCCCGTCCGGCTCGTCCTTGTCCGGCTCGCCCTTGTCCGGCTCGCCCTTGTCGGCGGCCGCCGCCAGGGCCGGATCCGTGCCCTCGTGACGATTGATCAGGTTGGGATGCTCGGGGTGGGGCTCGGGTTCGTCGTCCGAGTTGAGGTCGAGGCCGTCCTGCAGCTCGACTTTGACCTCGCTCGCCATCCGTCTGAGCTCCGAGGCTGCCCGACCGATCTGCCGGGCTATCTGGGGCAGTTTCTCGGGTCCGAAAACAACGAGGGCCACCATGATGATGACCAGTATCTCTATGGGGCTTAGCTGAGGCATGGGGGGCAGTCTAAGGCGGAGACGACCGCTACCACTGCTCCCGGTCGCTCCTGCTCCCCCGCTCCCGGTCGCTCCTGCTCCCCCGGCGCGTGCCGGGGAGGAAGCGGGCCTAGGCGTTCTCGGAGTTGCGCTTCTCGGTCAGGGTGGCGAACCAGTCATCCGACTCAAGGAGCTGGTGGAACTCGAGGAGATCGTTGTGGGTGATCGTCGGTCCAGACTTGGTCTCGAGCATCTCGGCCGGAATGTCCTGGAGCGTCGGCATGACGCCGCCGGAGAGAAGGAGACGAACGACCCGCTCATCGGCCGGCTTCTCGACGAATTCCGCGCAGGTCGGGCAACTGAAGCCGTAGTTGTTGGAGCCATTGCCCGTGGCGATGCGAAGCAGGATGTCTTCCGGAGCGAGGTCGACCTCTCCGCAGCTGTGGCATGTTGCCTTGATCGTCGTCATCTGAGTGGCCTCTGAGTCGTTGATGGGTGCTATCAGGGTTATCGGCGGCGAGGCCAGAAGATTGAGCCCGAATCGCCGGTAAATCGAGAAACCGCAGGTCAGAGGCCTGATCCCGTCTCAGGATGGCGCCGGATGATGGCGCCGGCGAGGTCCCGGGCACGGTCCGCGAACACCTTCGGTTCGACGTTACGGACCTGATCCCCGAGCCGCAGAAGGAGCGTGGCCGCCCACCTCTCACCGCCTGTGAGGAGCTCGATGCGGTGCCAGCCATCCCGGGTGGCCTTCTTGGAGATGACCGGGTAGTAGTCCTCGAACCACTGCATGGCGTCGGATGACAGCTCCATGGCGATGTGAGCTTGGTCCTCGGGCTTGCCGGCGAACGCTCCCTGATAGCGGTTCGGTTCGAAATCCTCGGGGACGGGAGCATCGTGGGCGGTGAGCGCGACTGCTTTGATGCGGTCGGTGCGGAACATCCTCTCCTCGCCGGAGTCGTGGTCGAGGCCAACGATGTACCAGTACCCGAGCGCGGCGATCAGGCCCCAGGGGTCCACGTCGCGCTCGGTAAGGGCCCCTCGGGAGGCCGAGAGGTACTCGAGGTGTATCCGCTTGCCCTCCCTCAGTGCCTTCTGGATCACGCCGAGGTGCTCGCTCGCTCCTTCTTCGAGATGGACGGTCACGTCGGCGGGCCGGTTCCCCTCGGCCCCCAGGGCGCGTCCGAGCTTGCCCAGCGCGGAGCGGAGCGCGTCGGCTTCTGCGAGGTCGGGCAGCGATGCGAGGGCGGCTCCGCCGGCGTAGAGAGACAGCGCCTCGGCGGGAGACAACCTCAGGGGGGCCGAGAAATAGTCGGCCATGCGGACGTAGACGCGATCGTCCTCGAAGGAGACGTCGATAAGGTCGCCTGGTCCGTAACCCGGTAGCCCGCACATGAACACGAGATTGAGGTCGGCGAGGAGGTCCTTCTTGTGGGCTCCGAACTTCTTCGAGAGCTCGTCGACGGAGACCCCCGGATGCTTGATCGCGTAGGGAAGCATGAGGAGGATGCGGCCGAGGCGACGCCCCAACCGCCCGTACGGCTCTTCGCTCACGGCCCCACCCCGGTGAAAGGCTTCAGGTGATCGAGCAACCGGCGCCGAGCTTCGGGGGGCGACACGATCTCGATCCCGTCCCCGAAGCCGATGGCCCACGACACGAGCGCGTCGAGGTTGGTCGCCTGCAGCTCGACGTCGAGTGCACCGTCTCCGGATTCGCGCCGGGGGGCGTTGTGAAGGTTCTGTTCCGCCCACCACCGGATCGA
>JBKJZQ010000113.1:0-5176 GCA_046715095.1 Actinomycetota bacterium
CATCAATCTGAGCCAGGCGACCACCTACCTCGCGCTGGCCCCCAAGTCGAACGCCGCCTACATGGCCATCACCAAAGCAGCCGAGGACGTGCAGAACCACGGCCCGCTCCCGGTTCCCAAGCACCTCAAGGATGCCCATGGATCGGCGTCGCGCCAGGTCGGGGCCGGTAAGGGCTACGAGTATCCCCACGCCCACGGGGGCTACATCGATCAGCAGTACCTGCCGGATCGCCTCGCCAAGTCCCGCTACTACGAACCCCAAGCGGGTCGCGAGGCAGAACTGGCAGCAGACCTAGACAAGAAAAAGAGCAGATAAGCTGCTTCCCATGATCAAGAGACTCTTCTGGATCGCCGTCGGGGCCGCCATCGCGCTCCAGTTCGACCGCTGGTGGCAGGCGAGGCGCGCGAGCTTCACTCCGAACGCCCTGACCGGGACCTTCCTCGATTCCCTCAACCGGAAGCTCGAGGACAAGCCCCGTCAGGCTTAGCCGTCCGCCAGGCCGTCCACTAGGTAGTCTCATCCCATGAAGACCCGTGAGATCAGGGACCGTTTCTTCGCCTTCTTCAAGGAGCGCGAGCACCATGTGGTGCCGTCGTCTTCGCTGGTGCCCGACGATCCCTCCCTGCTGCTCACGAATGCTGGGATGAATCAGTTCAAACCGTACTTCCAGGGCGACCAGAGCCCCCCGTTCCCCCGGGTGATGAGCGTGCAGAAGTGCTTCAGGACGACCGACATCGACGAGGTCGGCGACCATAGCCATCTGACGTTCTTCGAGATGCTCGGCAACTTCTCGTTCGGCGACTACTACATGGTGTTGGCGATCCCCTGGGCCTGGGAGCTCGTGACCGAGGCCTACGGGCTCGATCCCGATCGGCTTTGGGCCACGGTCTACGAGACCGACGTTTAAGCCGCGGAGATATGGCGCGACGGCGTGGGGATCGGATCGGACCGGATCGTGCGCCGTGGTAGGGCGGACAACTTCTGGGATATGGGAGTCGCGGGACCGTGCGGCCCGTGTTCCGAGATCTTCGTCGACCTCGGTGAATCCTATGGACCGCCATCGAACCTCGGACCGGTAGGGAACGAGGACCGTTATCTCGAGATATGGAACCTCGTGTTCATGCAGAACGACTGCAACGCGCAGATCGAGCCGGTGGCCGAGCTTCCCAAGAAGAACATCGATACCGGTGCGGGGCTCGAGCGGATCGCGATGGTCATCCAGAATGTTCCGACGCTGTACGAAACCGATACCTTCGTGGCTCTTATCGAGCGCGCCGAGGAGCTGACCCGGCAGAGCTACGGAAAGTCCGAGCCCTCAGACCGCGGTCTAAGGGTCCTCGCCGACCACGGCCGCGCGATGACATTCCTCATCGCCGACGGCGTCTTGCCTTCCAACCAGGAGCGCGGCTACGTCCTCCGGCGGGTCATGCGTCGTGCGGTGCGACATGCCCGCCTGCTCGGCCGGGGAGACGAGATCCTGCCCGGGCTGATCAACTCCACCATCGAGGTGATGTCCGGCGCGTATCCGGACCTCCTGGAGAAGAAGGACTTCATCATCGAGGTCGCGTCCAGCGAAGAGGAGAGGTTCTCCGGCACGTTGAAGCAGGGGCTGTCGATGCTCGAGGACGAGATCGCGCGCGTATCCGACCCGGGAGCGGGTATCCCCGGAGACGTGGCCTTCAAGCTGCACGACACCTTCGGCTTCCCGATCGACCTGACGCGCGAGATCGCCCAGGAGTCGGGCGTACAGGTTGACGCGGAACGGTTCGAAACGCTGATGTCCGAGCAGCGGGCACGGGCACGCGCGGCTCGCAAGCAGGAGGCGGTGGCCGAGGCAGGAGACGTGGGCGCCGGCCTCCTGGAACGGCACGGCCAGACCCAGTTCGACGGCTACGAACACCTGAGTGGCACGTCGACGGTCATCGGGATCGCCGACGAGGGCAAGAGCGTGCCGGTGGCGTCGGAGGGGGACAGTGTGGAGATCGTCCTCGATGAGACCGTTTTCTACGCGGAGGGCGGGGGCCAGGTCGGCGACCGGGGCGAGATAACCACGCCGTCCGGACGGGCCGAGGTCGTGAACACCACCAGGATCGTCCCCGGCCTCACCGGTCACCTCGCGATCGTCAAGGCCGGCGAGATCCACGTCGGCGACAACGCGGAGCTGACGGTCGATGCATCGTTCCGCCGTAACGCCGAGCGCGCCCACACGGCCACGCACGTCCTGCACTGGATCCTCAGGGACCGCCTCGGGGAACACGCGACCCAAGCGGGTTCGCTCGTCGAGCCGGGGAGGCTGAGGTTCGACTTCAACCATTTCGAACCCCTCGGGGACGAGCGGGTCGCGGACATCTCGCAGGAACTGGAGGAGCGGGTTCTCCTCGATGACGATGTGCGGGCGTTCGAGACCAGCTTCGACTTCGCGAAGTCGATCGGCGCGATGGCGATCTTCGGTGAGAAGTACGGAGATTTCGTACGCGTGGTCGAGATCGGCGACTACTCGAAGGAACTGTGCGGTGGGACGCACGTTCCACATACCAGTCAGATCGGGGTCGCGGTGGTGACCAGCGAGGGCTCCGTAGGGGCCAATCTCCGGCGCGTCGAGGCTCTCGTTGGAAGCGACGGTCTCCACTACCTGACGCGCAGGGTTGCGGTTCTCGAGCGCGCCGCCGCCTCTCTCAAGACGAATCCGGAAGAGGTCGCCGAGAAGGTCGAGCGACTCCTAAAGACAAGCAAGGACATGGAACGCCGCCTCGCGGAGGTCGAGCGTCAGAAGGCGGCAGGGGACGCGATGTCGCTCGCCGGCGCGGCAGAGGATCTCGGCGGCGCTCGCCTCGTGGTGGCCCGCAGAGACGATGGTGTCGACGTGCTGCGGCAACTGGCTCTGAGCCTCAGGGGGAAACTCGGTTCCGCGGTGGTGGTTCTGGGCACGGCGACCGACGGCAAGGCGAACCTCGTGGCCGCGGTGTCCAAGGACCTCGTAGAGAACGGTCTCTCGGCCCGCGACCTACTGACCGAGGGAGCCAGGTTGCTCGGCGGCGGGGGTGGAGGGAAACCCGACCTCGCCATCTCGGGAGGGTCGAGGACCGAGAACCTCGATCGGGCGCTGGAGGTTGTGGCGGCCGCAGCGCGCGAGTCGCTCCGGGGATGATCCTCGGCATCGATCCGGGGTCGCGGAGGATCGGAGTGGCGGCCGCCGACCGGGAGACGCGCTTCGCCCGCCCCCTCGAGGTGATCGATACCGCCTCCACCGATCCCGTCGCACGGATCTCCCTGTTGGTTCGGGACCTCCCGGCGGACCTGGTAGTCGTCGGACGGCCCGTATCGTTGTCGGGCCGGGCGGGACCCTCGGTCGAGGCACGCAGTGAGTTCGTAAGATCGTTGAGGGAGGCCCTCGAGGTACTCGAGGTGCCGGGGGTGCCAGAGGTGAGGGTCGTCGAGCACGACGAGCGTTTGACCACGGTCGTGGCCGAACAAGGTCTGCGGGCAGCAGGGGGACGGGCAAAGGCGCGCAAGAAGGTGCTGGACGCCGTTGCCGCCCAGGTGATGCTGCAGGGCTTCCTCGATGGGGGTGGGGGATGACGAAGCTGACTCGCAGGGGCAAGGTCGTCGTGATCCTGTTCGTGCTCTTGGGCCTGTTGCTCGTCCCGGTCGCGGGCGGTTACGTCTATCTCCGCTCGGTGGGCTTCTACGGAGCGTCCGATCCCGGGCCCGAGGTCGAGTTCGAGATCCCCAATGGATCGGGAGCGGCCGAGATCGGAAAGATCCTCGAGGACAAAGGGGTGATCAAGTCGGCTTTTGCCTTTCGACTCGCCGCCTATTTCGATGGTGGCGCCGAGGAGATACAGGCGGGCAACTATCTCCTTCCCACCGGACTCACTTCGCGTGATGCGTTGAAGCGATTAACTGACACTGACCCCGAAGGTGCGAATTTCGTCACGGTCACGTTCCCCGAGGGGTCGTGGCTCACCGAGATGGCGGACACGGTCGGCGAGGGTACCCACATCTCGGGCAAGAAGTTCCTCCAACTGGTCACCAACGGATCCATCAGGTCTCGTTTCTTGCCGGAGGGTGTGGAGACGCTCGAAGGGCTCCTGTTCCCGTCGACCTATCAGGTGATCGAGAAGGACACCGCCAAGAGCGTGGTGGAGAGGTTCACCACTCAATTCGAGGAGCAGGCCTCGACACTCGACTTCTCGAAAGCAGACGCTCTCGGATTGTCCGACTACGAGATCGTGATCGTGGCCTCGATGATCGAAGCCGAAACCCGGATGGATGAGGAGCGCCCTAAGGTTGCTCAGGTGATCTACAACCGCATCCGCGCGGGATGGATGCTGGGGATCGACGCAACGGTCCTCTATGCACTCGGCGACCGGCATGCGGTTCTAACCCAGAGCGCGCTCGAGGTCGACTCGCCCTACAACACGCGCAGGTACACGGGCTTGCCCCCGACCCCCATCGGGGCGCCCGGTCGCGCTTCACTCGAGGCCGCGCTGAACCCGGCCGACGGGCCGTGGATGTACTACGTGCTCGCGGATTGCGATGGGAACCACGCCTTCAGCACCACGGACGCCGACTTCTTCGAGGACAAGGCGCACTACCAGACGCTGGACTGCGGATGAGCGAGTCAATGCTCACCCCCCTGAGCCGCACGCACGTCGCGATCGGGAGAGCATGAGCCGCTCCGCGTCGCGTTTCGTGGGAATCCTCGGGTGGCCCCTCGAACACACGCTGTCACCGGTGATCCACAACGTTGCGTTCCGAGCCGTGGGCCTCGACTGGACCTACCTGGCGTTCCCGGTCCCGCCCGAACGGCTGCCCGACGCGATCGCCGGGTTGAGGGCTCTGGGGAGCGCCGGTGCGAACGTGACCATGCCGCACAAGCAAGCCGTGATCCCGCTCCTCGACGACGTCTCCGGTGACGCTCGAGCGGTCGGAGCGGTGAACACGATCGAGCGCCTCGGCGACCGCTTGATCGGGCACAACACCGATGTCGATGGGTTCAGGGAGTTCGTGTCCGAGGAGGCCGGGGTGGCCGTGAAGGGGATGTCCTGCGTGGTCCTGGGGGCCGGGGGAGCCGCCAGGGCGATCGTTCGGGCCCTCGAAGACCTCGACGTCGGCGAGGTCTCGGTCGTGGCACGCCGGGCCGAGGCGGCCGAGGAGGTCGCCTCCTCGGCC
>JBKJZQ010000114.1:0-4636 GCA_046715095.1 Actinomycetota bacterium
GCCCTGTTCGACGCGGCCGATGAGGATGTCGGCACCGGGGGGCCCGATCTGATGCGCGGCATCTTCCACAATGTCGTGTCGATCAAGGAATCGGGGATGTCCGAGGTCGACGAGGACACCTTGCGACGCCTGTTCGAGGAACTGATCGCGGAACGGAGAGACCATCCGAACGAATCTCACACCGTGGATGTCAGGCGCGCCGGGAGTGAAGAGTGACGATGCCATCGCCTTACTACGTCTCTCCGGAACAATTGATGAAGGACAAGGCCGACTACGCGCGCAAGGGAATCGCTCGCGGCAAGTCCATCGTCGCTCTCGAGTACGCCGACGGCGTCTGCTTCGTCGCCGAGAACACCTCGGCCACACTCCACAAGATCTCGGAGATCTACGACCGCATCGCATTCGCAGGAGTCGGCAAGTTCAACGAGTTCGAGCAGCTGCGCATCGGCGGCATCCGCCTGGTCGACGTGAAGGGCTACCAGTACTCGCGCGAGGACGTCACCGCGAAGGCCCTGGCCAACGCGTACTCCCAGTCGCTCGGCGCGATCTTCACGTCAGAGGTCAAGCCTTACGAGATCGAGATCCTCGTGGCATCGGTCGGTGACGAACCGGACGACACCGAGCTGTTCCACATCCTCTACGACGGGTCCGTCACAGACCGACAGAGATGGGTGGCTATGGGAGGGCAGTCGGAGGCTCTCGGTGCCCACCTCGAGACCAACTACCCGAAGAAGCTCATGGATCTCAAGGTCGCGGTCAATCTGGGTCACGACGCGCTCGTCACGGTCGAGGGCCGCGAGATGCCCGGTAAAACCCTCGAGGTCGCGGTACTCGACCGGGGGCGCGCACGCCGGAAGTTCCGGCGGCTGTTCGAGGACGAGGTCTCCGAACTCCTGAGCTAGGCCTCCCTCCGGGCCATTGGTCACCCACACCATTAGGCTGGTTCCGTGGAACGGCGGATCTTCGGCACCGAGAACGAGTACGGCGTGACCTGCACCTTCAAGGGGCAGCGCAGGCTGTCTCCGGATGAGGTCGCCCGCTATCTCTTCCGGCGGGTGGTTTCTTGGGGCCGGTCCTCCAACGTGTTCCTCGAGAACGGCGCTCGCCTCTATCTCGACGTTGGCTCCCATCCCGAATACGCGACGCCGGAATGTGACAACGTCTACGACCTCATCGTGCACGACAAGGCGGGGGAGCGGATCCTCGAGGGCCTCCTGAAGGCGGCCGAGACGAGGCTCCGCGAGGAAGGCATCTCCGGGGACATCTACCTGTTCAAGAACAACACCGACTCGGCCGGTAACTCGTACGGGAGTCACGAGAACTACCTCGTCAGCAGGTACGGCGAGTTCGGCAGACTCGCCGAGATCATGATCCCGTTCTTCGTCACGCGTCAGATATTCGCGGGCGCCGGGAAGGTGCTGCAGACCCCTCGTGGTGCGCTCTTCTGCATCTCGCAGCGCGCGGAGCACATCTGGGAGGGAGTGTCCTCAGCGACCACCAGGTCCCGCCCAATCATCAACACGCGCGACGAACCGCACGCCGATGCGGAGAAGTACCGGAGGCTCCACGTGATCGTCGGAGACTCGAACATGAGCGAATGGACCTCGTATCTCAAGATCGGTTCCACCGCACTGTTGCTCCGGATGGTGGAAGAGGGCGTCCAGATCCGGGACATGACCCTCGAGAACCCCATCCGAGCGATACGAGAGATCTCGCACGACACCTCCTGCCGCCGCAAGGTCAGGCTTGCCAACGGCCGCGAGGCGTCAGCGCTCGACATGCAGAAGGAATACCTCGACAAGGCGCTGAGGTGGGTCGAGCAACGTGACGATCCTGTTCTCAAGGAGATCGCGCACATGTGGGAGCACGCGATCGTGAGCCTTGAGGAAGACCAGGACGCGCTCAACGGACAGGTCGACTGGATCACGAAGCGCGCGCTCGTCGAGAGGTTCCGGGAGCGACACGACCTCTCGCTCGCACATCCGCGGATCGCGTTGATGGACCTTGCCTATCACGACGTGAACCGGACGCGGGGTCTCTACTACCGGATGGAGGCTCGCGGGATGGTTGAGCGGATGTGCGATGAGACCGATATCGACCGGGCCAAGACCGAGCCTCCCCAGACGACCCGGGCCAAGCTGAGGGGCGAGTTCATCCGCGCCGCGAAGAGGAAGCGCCGCGACTTCACGGTCGACTGGGTCCACCTCAAGCTCAACGATCAGGCCCAGCGCACCGTGTTGTGCAAGGACCCCTTCAAGTCCGCCGACGAGCGGGTCGCCAAGCTCATCTCGTCCCTGTGAGAGCGTTCTGATGGCCACGTTCCGCACCGGCATCGTCATCGCGATCGTCGAGCAGCGCGACGATCTGATCCGCGTCACGGCTCGTGTCGGCGGGGCGGAGGGCGGAGGGGGAGCGGAGGAGGGAGGGGAAGAGATCGCCGCGTCGGGCTTCCCTCGGATGCTCGGCCCCCTCGAGATCGGCGATGAGGTCGTGCTGAACACCACCGGGATCGAGTTGGCTCTGGGAACCGGGGGAGAGGCGTTCGTGCTGTGGAACCTCTCGGGGTCCGGCGCCCCGGGACCGGGGGACGGCCACATCGTCAAGCTCAGGTACACGCCGTGGCAGACGGAGGTTCCCGCGGTCGAGGCTCAGGAGAGCCCGCACCACGACACGCTCGCGGAGGTCGACCAGGTTGGGGGCCTGCCCGTCGTGGCCTGTGGTCTGCACTCGCAGATCGCCGCCGTTGCAGCCGGCGTGAAGGCCGCTGCCCCAGCAGCACGCGTCGGCTACCTGATGACCGACGCCGCCGCTCTCCCTCTTGCCTGGAGCCGTCTCGTGAGGGACCTGCGGGATGCAGGTCTCATCGACGTCACCGCCACGTGCGGACACGCGTTCGGTGGCGAGCTCGAGACCGTCAACGTCTACTCGGGACTAGCCGCGCTCAAGCACGTCTCGGGGTGTGACGTGGCCGTTGTCGCGATGGGTCCGGGGGTTGTGGGAACCGGCACGGCACTCGGGTTCACCGCGCTGGAACAGGCCGGGATCCTCGATGCGTCCGGGGCGCTGGGCGGAGTAGCGATCGCCTGCCTGAGGATCAACTTCTCCGACGAACGACCGCGCCACCGGGGCGTCAGCCATCACACGCTGACCGCGCTCAAGATGACCGGGCGGCCGGGGGCAATCGTTCCGGTGCCGCTCCTTCAGAACGGGGGCACGGACCGGGTCGCGCAGGCCCTACGAACGGCCGGGATCGCGGATCGCCACGACGTGACGACCCTCGACGGGTCCCCGGGCCTGGCGGTCATGAAGGACCTCGGTATCAGCCCGCGGTCGATGGGACGGGGCGTCGACGAGATCCCGGAGCTGTTCCTCGCTGCGGCCGCGGCCGGGCGAGCTGCGGCCGCGAGGTTGTGACCTCACTCACATCCCCCTGAGAGCGCGAGCTGTATCTCTGGGTCATGGTAGTGACTGGGTCGCGCCCGCTAGCAGGCGCAGAGAAACCGGCGGACAAACGGAAGGGCTCGCCCCACCGCGGGTACTCTCGCTTGATGCGGCGCATCGAACGGCTGATCAACCTGATCATCGCCCTCCTCGAGACCCCACGCCCGATGACCGCGCGGGACATCAACGAAAAGGTCGCGGGATACGGCCAAGAGAACTTCGAGGCGTTCCGCAGGGCCTTCGAGAGGGACAAGGAGGCGCTCAGGGCGATGGGCATCCCCATCGAGGTGCGCCGGGAGGATCCTCTCCTCGACGAGGGCACCGAGGGCTACCTGATCCCGAAGAACCGTTACTACCTTCCGCAGCTCGACCTCGAACCGGATGAGGTCGCGGCCCTGCGGATAGCGGCGCAGGCGATCCTCGGCCGGGCCGACGCCGCCGAGGCAGGGCTGATGAAGCTGTCGCTCGACGCGGGGGCGGCCCCCACGGAAGGGCCCCGGATCGTCTGGGGCGCCGACCTCGCCGCCGAGCAACCGCTCCTGGCACCGCTGTACGAGGCGCTCCTCGCCAGGACCCCGGTGGCGTTCGACTACCAGGCCTCGGGGGCGGAGACCTCCACGACCCGGCAGGTCGAGCCGTACGGGCTAGTCCACCGGAGGGGGCATTGGTATCTCCTCGGTAGGGACCGCGACCGGAAGGCGATCAGGGCCTACCGGGTGACGCGCATGAGCGGCCCGATCCGGATCCAGGGCGGCACGTTCGAGGTCCCTGAGGGATTCGATGCGGACGCGCATCTGGGTCGAGAGGCGTGGGAGATCGGGTCCGGGGCCGACTCGGCCGCCGTCATCCGTTTCGATCCGTCGATCCGGTGGTGGGCGGAACAGAACCTTCACAACGCCCCCCGGCGCGAATCCGGAGACGGTGCACTCGACGTCGAGCTGCAGGCGTCCAACCTCGACGCGCTCGTGTCGTGGGTCATCGGCTTCGGGGACGGGATCGACATCGTGTCGCCCCTCGAAGCTCGGCGCCGGTTGCTCGATCACCTGAAGCCGTTCACCGGGGTGGGGCCGTGAGTGAAGAGCCATACGGGCGGTTGGGGCGTCGCCTCGGCCGCATCCTCCTCATGCTTCCCTACGCGATCAAGCATCCGGGGGTCTCCGTCGACGAGCTCTCGAAGAAGTTCGGAGTCCACAAG
>JBKJZQ010000115.1:0-4173 GCA_046715095.1 Actinomycetota bacterium
CGCGCCGGTCAGATCCTTCGGGAGGTAGCGGGTGAGCACTTCGCCGTCGCCCTCCGGAACCTTGAGTCCGGACAGGTAGAGGGCGGTCGGCATCATGTCGAGGAGGTTCGCGCGCTCGCCCGAGCGAGGCTCGACCCCCGGGCCTGCGATCCCGAAGATGCCGTCCATGTGATGGAAGCCTCGGGGCAACGAACGGTAGTCGTCGAGCACAGACGGCGAGTACAGGCCGTCCGAGAGTTCGTACGAGTACTCCCTACACACGGGATAGAGGTCGGGAGCAAATGCTGCCTCGGACCCGTGGACGACTTCCTCGCGCTTGTACACGCGGTCGACCACCGGCCGGCCGTCGTCCGGGTCGATCAAGGAGGTCAGCTTCGCGATGATCTCGTCCCGCACCTTTTCGTATTCGCTCTGGGGCACGATCCCCTGCTCCTCACGGCCCTCGAGGTTGATGTAGATGCCCTGCTGCGGGATCGGGGCCGAGAACGCCTTCGTGTTGCTCCAGTCGATCGACTGCTGCGCGGCACCCTTGGCCTTCTGCCACACCGACTTCGGCAGGATCTTCTTGGCGCGCCGCGCTAGCTTCCTCACACCCTTCGACTTCGTCACCGCTCCGGCGCCCTTGACCGACAGGTAACCCCATTCACGCAGAGCGACGTTGATGTTGACACTCTTGTCCTTCGGGCCGAAGCCGTGATCGGACATCGACAGGATCCAGCCGTCCTCCCCCGCCCAATCCAGCATGTCGCCGATCATCTCGTCCATCTCGTCGAAGAACGCCCACGCCCGTTCGCGGATCGCCTTTGCCTCGGGACGGTTGTAGTGCTCCTCGCGCGGATCGATGTACTTGTAGTGCACGTGCATGAGCCGGTCCGGTGCCTCGAGTACCGCGAACAGCAGCGGAACGTCATTCGTTTCGAGCAGGTGTTGAAGAGCGATGCGCTTCTTCGCGAGATTGCGCGACAGTCGCTCGATGATGTCGGTCGACTTCCAGTCCTGGTCGTAGTCGACATCGATATCGATCTCGTAGCTCCCGGTCTTCGCCACGATGCGATCCGCGAGCTCGGCCGGGTACGTGAAATTGTCCGGCGTTTCCCCACCGCCCTCAGGCGTCAACATGCCTGAGACCGAAAACCCGTCGACCACGGGGGCCGGGTAGGTCATCGGGATGTTGAACAGTCCGATCTTCGTTCCCTGGGCGTTGGCCGCGTTCCAGATCGCCGGCGCGCTGACCTTCTCGAGGCGCACCAGGCCGCGGCTCTTCTGCACGTGGCCCAGGGTGAACCCGAAGATGCCGTGCTTCCCGGGGTTGACGCCCGTGAAGATCGACGTCCATCCGGGCGGCGTATACGGCGGCACGGTCGAGGTCAGCTTCCCCGACACCCCCCCGTCGAGGAGAGCTTTGAACCTCGGCATGTGCCCCGCCTCGAACAGCGGATCGAGGACCGAGAACGTCGCCCCGTCGAGCCCGAGCATCAAGACGCGGGATGTCACCGCAATCTTCTCCATATGGTTTTGAGGATAGCGGCCGTCACCATGGCTATCCCCACGCCGAAGGCGGGGATCACGAAGCCGCTGATGGGACCGAAGATGTAGACGATGGCCTGTACGTCTGGCATACCGGGATTCGGCAGCAGGCGTCGTTTCGCGAACGCTTGCGCCATCCGTCCGCCGCCCTCTCCCTTCTCCGCTCCGGCGATCTCGAGGAAGAAATAGGCGAGGAACGCGTAGACCACCACCCACCACACGTCCCGGTCGGCGAGATCCTCCGCGCGCCAGACGTGGATCGCCAAGCCGAGCCCCGCCGCGGCGCGCCGGCCTCCGTCGGCGAGGCGGTCGAGGGCTTCGCCCCTCGCGCTCGTCACACCGGTGGAGCGGGCCAGCTTTCCGTCGACACAATCGAATACGAATGCCAGATAGAAGGAGCTTCCGCCGGCGATGAGCCCCCACCGTTCGCCGAGTGCGAAGAATCCACCCGCGCCGAGACCGAAGACGAGCGCGATGACCGTCACCTGGTCGGGGGTTAGCCATCTCCGCTTCGTGAGGAAACGAACGATACGCAAGGAGACCGGATCGGTGAGAAGCACGGTGAACCAGTAGTCGCGCTTCTTGGCGCCGGGAGGATGCGCTTGTTCGGTCACTGCTTCTTCTCGTGCTGGGGATCGACCAGCCCTCTGCCGCGCGCCTGCTCGAATGCCCCCGCGACGAAGCCGGTCACCAGGCCCCCGTCGCGCGTCTGAACCGCTTTACCGAGGTTGAGGATGAACAGGCCGGTGAGCGCCCACCACAACGCCGCCTTGTGCAGGAACGTCTGGGGCATCAGCTTGCGGTGGAGGTAGAACTGGTTCGCAAGGTTCATCCGCTGCAGCTGGTGGGAGTTCATCCTCGATGCTCCGCTCTTGAGGTGGTCGCAGCGCGCCGCCGGAGTCTGGAGCAGCGTGTAACGGCGGGAGACCCTGTAAGAAAAGTCGATGTCTTCCTTGTATCCATAGCCGGCGAGCGCCTCATCGAAGAGCTCATGCTCGAAGACCTCTCGCTTGTAAGACATGAACCATCCGTTCATGTACTCGATCTTCCGAACGCCGGCCGAATCGGAGATCCCCTCGGCGTAGAACCCCTTGCGGATCCTGCCTGAGGCCTCCGGCCACCACCCCCCGATCCCGAAGAAGCGCCGGTAGAGGGTGGTCGCCCGCGACGGCTTCGCCGGGCGGACCGGGGTCGCCCGGACCCCCCCAAGCGGCTTTTCCTCTCGCCCTCCGCCCCGGCCCCACTTCGCGTACTCCTCGAGGATCTTCTCGTGGCAGTCGGGCTCGAGCCAGACGTCGTCGTCGATGAGGAAGACGATGTCGCCGTCCGTCCGGCCGATCCCCACGTTGCGCTGGACGGTCAGGCCTCGGGGTGCGGGATGGAGATAATCGAGGGCCACGCCCGCGTCCGCGCACAGCTTCTCGACCGCCTCCCTCTTCGGCGTCTCGTCGCTGGAGTCCACGACACAGAGCTCGGCGGGGAGGACGGTCTGCGCCACGAGGCTCTCGACCGTCCGGAGGAGGTCACCCGGGCGGTTTCGCGTGGCTATCACGAAGGAGCTCTTGGAGTCTGTACTCATGCAGGAGGGCAGGGTACCAATCCGGGCGGTGGCTTCCTGATCGGGCGGATAGTCAGAAAAGCCCATTGTCCTGAGCCCCAGCACCGCCTACCGTGGACTCATGCTTGCTAACGCGCTTCACCTCATCCGTTCGCGCCGGGGCCTGGCCGCCGGCGGACTTGCCGTTGCCATGCTCATTGCCTCCCTCGCAGGATCGGTGAGCCCGCTCCAGGATGCGAAGGCCGCCGGGCTGGGTCAGACGACCCTCGATAAGACGATCGTCCCGAAGGGGACGACGGGCGCCAAGAAGAAGCAGCTCAAGTACGGTCCGGGCCAGCCGCGAGTGACCCGCTCGTTGATCGAGAACTTCCCGAAGGGCCCGGGAACCGGGCTTGCCGCGTTCCGGCAGATCTCGGACGTTCACACGGTCGATGAGGAGTCCCCGGCACGGGTCGAGTGGGCGGACAAGTGCGGCCCCGCGTACACGAGCGCCTACCGCCCGCAGGAGGCCATGTCGGCCCAGGTCGGCGAGTCGATGATGCAGGCGCTCAACTCGATCGACCTCGGTCCCGCCACCAGCATGCCGTTCACGTTCGCCATCTCCACCGGTGACAACGTCGACAACAACCAGTACAACGAGCTCCGGTGGTTCATCGATCTGCTCGACGGCAAGACCGTCGTGCCGAACTCGGGCGGCGAGACCGCCGAAGAGCGCGCTGCGTCTCCGTACGAGGGCTACACGCGGAACCTGACGGAGAACACCGTAGGCGATGACATCGGCATCCCGTCCGCGACCGCCCTCTCGACCAGCATCCTCGAGCGGGCCCAGGAGGGCTTCGACGCGACCGGCTCGGACGTGCCCTGGTACGCGGTGCTGGGTAACCACGACGGCCTTGCCCAGGGGAACCTCCCCGGGACCGGCCCCTTCGCCCCCGTTCCCCTCGGGAACCAGAAGAACATGAGCCCGATCGAGGACAAGAGGTACTGCAAGAAGTTGATCGAGGATGCGACTGCCGGCGTTACCGAAGCCCTGTTGGACATCCCCAGGAAGCAGGCCGTCACCCCCGATCCCGACCGCCGCTTCCTGA
>JBKJZQ010000116.1:0-2092 GCA_046715095.1 Actinomycetota bacterium
CCCCGCTCTCTTCTCCGGTATCGCCGGACGATTGCGAGCACGCAGCCGACAACACGAGCACGAGCAGTGGCGCGACGAGACGAACGCTTTGGGTTCTCATACCCCCTGTTCGCACCGCGCCCGGCGGCGGGATTGGTGGCTATGCTCATTCGGTGGCTAACCCAGCGATCGAAGTCAAAGACCTGAGGAAGACCTACGGACCGAACGAAGCGGTTCGTGGCGTCGATCTGACGGTCAACACCGGAGACGTGTTCGCCCTCCTCGGCCCCAACGGGGCCGGAAAAACGACGATCATCGAGATACTCGAGGGTTACCGGAAGCGGTCCTCCGGCGAGGTCTCCGTGCTGGGGCACGACCCCGAGAGGAAAGAGAGAGCCTTCCGGGAACGGATCGGCATCGTCTTGCAGGAGACAGGGGTCGACCCGTTCCTGACGGTTGCCGAAGCGATCGACATGTACCGCGATTACTATCCTCACCCCCGTCCAGTCGATGAAGTCATCGAGATCGTTGGTCTGCAAGAGAAACGCGACGAGCACATCAGCAAACTCTCGGGTGGGCAACAGCGCCGGCTCGACGTCGCGATCGGACTCTCCGGCGACCCCGACCTGTTGTTCCTCGATGAGCCCACGACCGGCTTCGACCCGGCGGCCAGACGCAACGCGTGGGACATGATCAGGAACCTAAAATCGCTCGGTAAGACCGTTCTCCTCACCACCCACTACATGGACGAGGCGCAGAACCTCGCCGACCGGGTGGCGATCATCCGCCGTGGAGAGATCGTCATCGAAGGAGCACCGGGGATCCTCCAGGGCCGGGACACCGCGAGCCGGATCCGATTCTCGAAGCCCGAGGGAGCGGCGCCTCCCCTGGACGCGGTCGTTTCCTCCGATGGGCTCCTCGAGGTGAAGACCGACGACCCCACCCGAACCCTCTACGAGCTGACCTCGTGGGCCGTTCAGAACAACGTGAGGCTCGATCGACTGACCGTGTCGAGTGCGTCGCTGGAGGACATCTACCTGGAGCTCACCGCGGAGACCCATGGGGTCGGGCGGGTCGGCGCTGATGAGTGACGGACGGCTCCTTCTCCATCAGCTCAAGTTCGAGAACCGTTCGTTCTGGAGGAATCCAACGGCCGCGTTCTTCACGATCGTCTTTCCGCTCATGTTCCTCGTGATCTTCAACGTTGTTTTCGGCAACGAGGAGATCTCGTCTCCCACCGGGGAGAAGTTCGCCGCCTCCAACTTCATCGTCCCGGCGATCCTCGCTTTCTCCGTCATCACCGCGACGTATACGAATGTTGCGATGAGCATGACGTTCAAACGGGACGACGGACAGCTCAAGAAGGTGCGCGGAACCCCGCTCCCCTCCTGGGCCTATCTAGGAGGCCGGATCCTCCACGCGGTAGCGATCACGTTCCTCCTCGCGGCCATCACGATCGCGTTCGGTGCGCTCTTCTACGGCACCGAGATCCCAACGACCACGCTTCCGGCCCTCCTGGTCACTATCCTGATCGGGGCCGGCAGCTTCGCCGCCCTGGGGCTCGCCATCACCGGCTTCATCCCGAACGCGGATGCCGCCCCCGCGGTGGTCAACTTCTCGATCCTTCCGCTGTTGTTCCTCAGCGATGTGTTCATGAAGATCGAGGACCCCACGCAGTGGATCGAGTGGGTCGGCAAGATCTTTCCCGTGAAACACATCTCGCTCGCATTCCAGACCGTGTTCAATCCGTTCGAGCCCGGTTGGGGGTTCGAATGGGGACACCTGGGAGCGGTAGCGATCTGGGGAGTGATCGGTGTCGTACTCGCCGTGCGCTTCTTCACCTGGGAACCGAAGAAGTAGGAGACGAAGTGCACTCCAACGCGAAGAAGGTTCAAGAGACCCTCATCTCTCTCGGCCACGAGGCCGAGGTGGTCGAGTTCTCCGAGAGCACGAAGACCTCACAGGAGGCGGCGTTCGCGATCGGCACCAGCGTCGCCCAGATCGCCAAGAGCATGATCTTCGCCCGGGGAGACGCCGGGGTGCTGGTCATCACCTCGGGCGCGAACCGCGTCTCCACCGCCAAGGTGGCCGGGCTGCTCGGCGGAGAGATCGG
>JBKJZQ010000117.1:0-5496 GCA_046715095.1 Actinomycetota bacterium
GCTCGCGGCTCACGAAGAAGCCTCGTCGTCCTTGTCTCCCGCGCCCTCTTCCGCGTCCTTATCCGCGCCCTCTCCGGCGTCGCCGGCGGGGTCATTATCTATAGACGGGATCTCGGCGGTCTCCTCGGCCGGTAGGGCGTCGGGAGTGGCCTCCAAGGCGGACGACGCACCCTCGGGGGTTTCGACGGCCTCCTCGGACACCGACGCCGCGGGGGTCGCCTTCACGGGGGTGGCCTTCACGGGGGTGGCCTTCACGGGGGCAGCTTTCTTCGCCGGGGCTTCGCCCAGAGGTGCGGGAGGAGCCTCGCCACTGAACTCAGACCAGGCTCCAGTGATCCTCAGCAGATTCTTGACCGTGTTCGAAGGCTGGGCTCCCAACTGGAGCCAGTGGACGGCCCGTTCGCCGTTGATCTCGATGACCGAAGGGTCCTCGCGGGGGTGGTAGTGCCCGATCGATTCGATTATGCGGCCGTCGCGCGGGCTCCGGGAATCGGCAACCACGACGCGGTACGACGGCTGCTTCCGCTTACCGACCCGCATCAACCTGATCTTGACCATGACTTCCTAGACTCTCCTTGCCTGCTGGTGGGCCCTGCAGTTCGGTCCGGTACAGGGGTCGCCCGCGCGGATCGTCTCGACGATCTGCCAAACAATGGATGGATCTCCCGGGCGGGGCAGGCTCGATGTTAGCAGGTCAGATCCCTCGGCCCATGCCCGGGGGGAGCTTCATCCCACTGGGGAGGCGCATCTTGCCCTTGCCCCCCTGCATCGACCGCATCATCTTCTTGACCTGATCGAACTGTTTGACGATCTTGTTCACGTCCTGGACCGAGGTCCCCGATCCCATCGCGATTCGGCGACGCCGGCTCCCGTTGATCAGCTTGGGATCGTTCCGCTCGTCGAGCGTCATCGACCGGATCATCGCCTCGACCTTGGGGAGCTGGGCATCCATCTGATCCCCGGCAGGCAGCTTGGCCATCCCCGGCATCATCGAGAGCACCTGGGAGAGCGGGCCCATCTTCTTGATCTGCTGAAGCTGGCTCAGGAAGTCCTCGAAGTTGAAGTCCGCTTTGCGGAGCTTCTCCTGCATCTTCAACGCCTCGGCTTCGTCGAATACCCCTTCCGCCTTCTCGATCAGCGTCAGGACGTCGCCCATGCCGAGAATCCGCGACGCCATCCGGTCGGGGTGGAACGGCTCGAGATCGGTGATCTTCTCGCCGACACCAGCGAACTTGATCGGGCGCCCCGTGACGTATGCCATCGAGAGGGCCGCTCCGCCACGCGCGTCACCGTCGAGCTTGGTGAGGATCACACCCGTGAGATCGACCTCGGCGAGGAACGACTCGGCCACGTTGACCGCGTCCTGACCGGTCATGGCGTCGCAGACGAGGAGGGTCTCGGCCGGCTTGATCGCCTTCTCGACGGCCCCCAGCTCGGCCATCAGCTCGCGATCGACGTGCATCCGGCCCGCGGTGTCGACGATGAGATCGGTGAAGCCCTCGTCCCGGGCGTGCTTCAAGGCTCCGGTCGCGACCGTTACCGCATCGGTGGTGCCGGACGCGCCGGCGCTCACCTCAACGCCCGCTTGCTCGCCGAGGACCTGGAGTTGCCGGATCGCCGCGGGCCGGCGCAGGTCGCAGGCGGCAAGCAGCGGCTTCCGGCCCTGCTTCTTGAGGAGGACCGCGAGCTTCGCCGACGCCGTCGTCTTACCCGAGCCCTGGAGTCCCGCGATCAGGATTACGCGCGGGGGCATGTCTACGGCCACGAGTCCGACGTTCTTCTCGCCGAGAACGTCGACCAGCGCGAGGTTGACGATCTTGATGATCTGTTGCGCCGGCGTGAGGCTCTTGTGGATCTCCGCGCCCTCGGCGCGCTCCCTGACGTCCTTCACGAACGCCTTGACCACCTTGAGGGAGACGTCGGCCTCGAGCAGCGCCAGCCGGATCTCTCGCAGGACCTCGTCTACCTCTTTCTCGTTGAGGCGACCGCGCGACCGGAGGCGCGTGAAGATGTCGTCGAGCCTGCCGGAGAGTGAGTCGAACATAGTTACAGGTTACGGGCTCAGAGGGCCAAGACGATTCCGGCAGCGATGCACACTCCGCCTAGAGCCGCGCTCCATCTCCCTAACCTTGTCCCCATTCCCGTCCCCATCTCCGGGGACCCGTTCTTCCCGAGCGTGACGAGATCGACGAGATACCACCCGGTAAGGACCGTCCCTGCCCACAGGGCGGCACCGGCGGCGAGGCGATCGTCTCCCATCGCCGAGAACAGGAGGTATCCGGCCATGACCACGAGCACCCGCGCGATCATTCGGCCCCTCGGATCGCGCTCCCCCTCGGTCCTTCCGGGAGTGCGCTTCATGACAACAGCGCCGCCACGAAGTCGTCGGGTTCGAACGGCTCGAGATCGTTGATCCCTTCCCCAACTCCGATCAGCTTGATCGGCAGGCCGAGGGTCTCTTCGATCGCGATCGCGATCCCGCCCTTGGCGGTGCCGTCCAGCTTCGTGAGCACTACACCGGTGATCCCGACCGCCTCGGCGAACCGCTTCGCCTGTACCAAACCGTTCTGGCCTCCGGTCGCGTCGATCACCAGGAGCGCCTCATCGACGCTCCCTTCCTTCTCGACCACGCGCCTGACCTTCGCCAGCTCATCCATGAGGGGGGCCTTGTTGTGGAGCCGTCCCGCGGTGTCGACTATCAGGACATCGATCCCCCTGGCGCGGGCATTCTTCACCGCATCGAACGCGACCGCCGCAGGGTCGGCTCCGGGTTGATGCTTGATCATCTGGGCGCCGGCTCGATCCGCCCAGATCCCGAGTTGTTCATCAGCCGCCGCCCGGAAGGTGTCGGCTGCGGCGAGCGACACGGTTCGCCCCCGCCCTTTCAGATCGGAGGCGAGCTTCCCGATCGTCGTCGTCTTCCCGGTCCCGTTGACGCCTACGACCAACCACACCGACGTGCCGATGTCTGCGAACGACAGGGCTCGGTTGCGGTTCCTATCGAAGAGCGCTACGAGCTCCTCACTCAGCAGCCGCTTGATGTCCTCGGGTTCGGTCAGCTTCTCATCGCGGGTTTTGTCGCGCAGCCGCTCTACGACGCGTCCCGCAACTTCGACCCCCATGTCCGCCTGGATGAGGAGAGCCTCGAGGTCGTCCCAGGTCTCCTCGGTGGGAGCGCCGCGGAACGCGTCTACCAACCGGTCACTGAGGAACTTCCGGCTCTTGACCAGCCGGTCCTTCAGGGTCGGCCGGTCTTCGACCGGAATGGGACCCCGCGGCGCTCGGGGAGCTTCCACGACGATCTCGGGAGATGACTCGATCAGCCGGACGTGGCCGCCGCCGGGAGCGGTCTTCCCTTCCCGCTCCTCCCTCCTTGCGGTTTCGGCCTCCGGACTTACCAGCGGAGGTTCGGTGTCGATCCGGGGGAACGCGGTTCCTCTCCGGCTCCTCCGCGCGACCGATATCCCGATGAGGATCACGGCAACGATGGCGAGCACGAGCAGCAAGATCACGATGAGATCGGGCATCGGATTAGGCTAAGGGATTCGGGAAGCCGCGCTAACCGCGCAGGTCTACTTCCGATGGCTCGCTGGGGAGGTGGACCGTGCGTGACGGGGGCATGGACCCGATCGGCCCGACCTCGGAGAGTTTCTTGGCGACAACGCGGCTGACCCCATCCTTCGACATCGTCACCCCGTACAGGACCTCGGCTGCTTCCATCGTTCGTTTCTGGTGCGTCACGATCAGGACCTGGGCGCGCTCTTCGAGCTCGCCGATCAGCAACAGGAACCGCTGCAGGTTCACGTCGTCGAGCGCTGCTTCGACTTCGTCGAGAAGGTAGAACGGCGAGGGCCGCGACCTGAAGATGGAGAACAGGAACGCGATGGCAACGAGCGAGCGCTCCCCACCGGACAACAGCGAGAGTTTGCGCACGTTCTTACCCGGCGGTCGCGCTTCGATCTCGATCCCGGTCTTGAGCAGGTCGTCGGGGTCGGTGAGCTTGATGCAACCGGAGCCGCCGGGGAACAGTCTCTGGAAGACCTGCTCGAACTCGCGTGCGACATCATCGAAGGCTTGACCGAAGACCTCGACGATCGTCTCGTCGACCTCACGAACGATCTTCATGAGGTCCCGGCGGGACGACTTCAGATCCTCTATCTGATCCTCGAGGAATGTCTCGCGCTCGGCCAGCTCGCTGTACTCCTCTGCCGCCCGGGGGTTCACCGCACCCAAGCGCCGCATCTCTTTATCGAGCTGGGCGGCGCGGGCCAGCGCGGCCACTTCCTCGTCGGCCGGCAGCACCTCGAGGCGACGCAGGTCATCGACCGCGAGACCCCACTCGTCCATCGCGCGTTCGCCGATCGCTTGGATCCGCGCGTCGTGCTGGGCCTTACGTATCTCCGCTTCGGTGCGTCGCCTCCCGAAGTCCTCGAGACCTTCCGACAGCTCACGCTCGCGAAGGACGAGCTCCCCGAGCTTCCGTTCGCCCTCTTCGGCTTGTGTTCGAACGTCCTCGGCGTGCTCGTCGGCCCGCCGGCCCCAGGACGCACCGCGCTCCGCGATCTCTCGGGCAAGTACTGCAACGGTTTCACAGCGCTCACGTTGGAGCTTCAGATCGGCCCTCAGATCCTCGAGGCCGGCCAGGGCGCGTTCGGCGTCGGAGATGCCCGCCTCTGCCTCCTCGAGTCGAAGCTTGGCGGCAAGCGCGCGTTCCTCCGCGCTGCGGGCCTCCATCTCGGCGGACGTTGCGAGTGATTGAGCCAAAGCTCTGCGCTCCGACAGCTCCCGGGCGGCCGCCTCGGCGGCGTCCTGCTCCCGTTTCCGCTCGTCGAGAGCCGCCCTCTGTGCCGGAAGGGCGGCGCGCTCCTCGGTCGCCGCGCGCTCCGCGTGGGCAAGTTCGTCTCGAACGCGAGAGAGCTCCTCGTCGAGGGCGGCCAGCTCGACCTCGCGTTTCTCTCGGCGACGGCGGATCCCGCCCAGACGTTCGGCGGCGCCCGACATCAGCGCATCAAGGCGTCGCAGTTCCTCGTCGTCGGCCGCGACCTCCTGCCAGCACCGCTCACCGGCCTCGTCGGCCGCCTTGAGTATCCGGATGGCTTCTTCTTCGCCGGCGCCGGCGAGAGTGGCCCGCGCGCGAGCATCGGCCGCGAGCGACTCGATCCGCCCGACTGCCACGGGCAGGTCGACCAGAAGCGACATCACTTCTTCGAGCGCGCCCAGCCTTGCTTCGGCTGCAGCGCACTCCGCGTGACTTACACCGACGCTTTCCTTGAGCCGCTCGGCACGCTCTCGTGCCGCCTCGAGTCGCGTCTCGGCCGCAGCCGCGGCCTCGGTCTTCGCGTCGAGCTCGGTCTCCAGCGAGCGGACCTCCTGCTCGGCCTGTTCCAGGAGGCGAGCGTCGGCCTCGATCTCGCGCTCTGCGGTGCCTCGTCTCTCGACGACCGCGCTGCCACGCCCCAAACAACAACCCAAACAGGCGCGCCCCGCGGGGTAGCA